>NZ_CDRRQK010000010.1:0-98879 GCF_977044405.1 Dorea sp. | reverse complement strand
TGGGAAAAGTTTTCCAACAATTTTCTGGAAGTATCAGAAAGCATGGAAGTTAATGGAAAGAGAACTTTTGGATATGATGAACCAATAATTTATAAGCGTGTATAATCAAAGGTCTGCATATTGGGATGAACTTCAGTTTTTAGAGGACTCGATGAATTTGCGTAATATTGGGCGTTACATGAATGTTAATTTAAGGAAATAATATGGTAAGCAAAAGCTGGATAACTTTTCAAATCGTTCTATTGTTGCGTAGGTTATTAGCGCTTAGAAGATGAATGAGAAATACCTATGCAACTATTTTGCTGAAGAATAGCTTTAATTCAAAAGGTGTTTCGCATTTATTGGGACATGCCAAGGAAATTATATCCGTAGATGTCTATGGAGATACACAGGAAATCATAGAAGACTGTCTGGATGTATTGGAACCATTTATTGAAGAAGTTATTCCAAAAGAGCGGAAAGATCAGTATTATGATTATTCAGAAGTGATTGAAATAGACTTAATCCTGGAGGAATATTTCCACGCAGCATGATAAAAAATAGAATAGTAGTGAGAGAGAAAAGTACAAATAAGAATCGAACATTTGTACTTTTTTCTTGCCTTCATCTATATACTTTCAAAAAAATGTCTGATATAATAGGGACTGTTACAAGAACAAACAGTAAAAATATAACAGAACCGGAGCCTGGTATCATCAGGTATTTCCGGGTGCTGTTTTATCCGTAAAAATCAGTTTTCCCACAGGGATACTACGTAATGTGACTTTTATTCGTAACGAGGTGAGAAACACATCTATTCACCATAAAAATGAGCTTTTCGTTACGAATCTGGATACGAATTTTTGGCTGATATTGGTCATAGTAAAAGTCACAAATGGAGGAATTTACCATGAATGAGTTCAAATTGAAAGCCCCATATAAACCAACCGGAGACCAGCCACAGGCGATTGCAGAGCTTGTGAAAGGGTTCAAGGAAGGCAATCAATGCCAGACTTTACTAGGGGTTACGGGTTCTGGAAAAACTTTTACGATGGCGAATGTGATTCAGCAATTACAGAAGCCGACACTTGTCATCGCTCATAATAAGACGTTAGCAGCTCAGCTATACGGAGAGTTCAAGGAGATGTTCCCCGATAACGCAGTGGAATATTTTGTCTCCTACTACGACTACTACCAGCCAGAAGCCTACGTCCCATCCTCAGACACCTACATCGCAAAGGATTCCTCGGTAAACGAAGAAATTGATAAACTGAGATTATCAGCAACGGCCGCGTTGATCGAGCGCAGGGACGTGATCGTAATCGCCAGCGTGTCCTGTATCTATGGTCTTGGTGAACCGGAAAACTTTGAACAGATGATGGTATCACTCCGTCCAGGCATGGAAAAAGACAGGGATGAAGTGCTGCGTCAGCTGATAGATATTCAATATGACAGAAATGATATGGATTTCAAGCGAGGAACCTTCCGGGTACGGGGAGATACGGTAGAAATCGTACCGGCAGACCGGGGAGATACTGCTGTCCGAGTGGAATTTTTCGGAGATGAGATTGACAGGATTTCGGAAATAGACATGCTTACCGGCGAGGTGAAAAATACGCTGAATCATGTTGCAATATTTCCTGCTTCCCACTATGTTGTTCCGAAAGAGCGTATGGAGAAAGCAATTCGTAATATTGAGATTGAACTGGAAGAGCAGGTGAAATATTTCAAAGCGGAAGGAAAGCTCCTGGAAGCGCAGAGAATCGCAGAACGTACGAATTTTGATATAGAAATGATGCGTGAGACCGGATTCTGCTCAGGTATCGAGAACTACTCCAGACATTTGGCGGGACTTGCACCGGGACAGCCGCCAAACACATTGATGGATTATTTTCCGGATGACTTTATCATTATGATTGACGAGTCACATAAGACGGTTCCGCAGATTGGCGGTATGTATCACGGTGATCAGTCGAGAAAGCGTACACTGGTAGAATACGGATTCCGTCTGCCGTCGGCACTGGATAACAGACCGCTTAGTTTTGATGAATTTGAAAGTAAGATCGATCAGGTTATGTTCGTGTCCGCAACGCCGGGTAAATATGAAGAAGAGCATGAACTTTTAAGAGCAGAGCAGGTGATCCGTCCGACCGGACTTCTGGATCCGGAGGTGGAAGTGCGTCCGGTAGAAGGACAGATTGATGATCTGATCGGAGAAGTGAATAAAGAGATTGCCAATAAGCACAAAATACTGATAACAACACTGACCAAACGTATGGCAGAAGACCTTACCGATTATATGCGGGAGCTGGGAATCCGCGTGCGTTACCTGCATTCGGATATTGATACACTGGAACGTACCGAGATTGTAAGAGATATGCGTCTGGATGTATTCGATGTACTGGTTGGTATCAACCTTCTGCGAGAAGGACTGGACATTCCGGAGATTACACTGGTTGCGATTCTGGATGCAGATAAAGAAGGCTTCTTACGTTCCGAGACATCACTGATCCAGACAATCGGCCGTGCGGCACGTAATGCAGAAGGTCATGTGATCATGTACGCAGATACGATTACGGATTCTATGCGTGCGGCACTGGATGAGACGCAGAGAAGACGTGAAGTGCAGATGGCATATAATAAAGAACATGGTATTACACCGAAGACAATCCAGAAAGCAGTACGGGATCTGATCTCGGTATCCAAGAAGGTAGCGGCTTCTGAATTACAGATGGAAAAAGATCCGGAATCCATGAGCGAGAAAGAATTAGAGAAGCTGATCAAAGAACTGGAAAAACAGATGAAGAAAGCGGCAGCAGATCTGAACTTTGAAGCTGCAGCAGAACTAAGAGATAAGTTAATTGAGCTTAAGAAGACATTACAGGAGATAAAAGCCTGATTTGAAAAAAATCAGAGTTTAAGAAAAGTCAGAGCATCTTGATTTGAAAAGTTACACATTCGAAAAAATGGAAGTGACAGTTCTGATGATGGTAAAGTGGTAAGCCAATAAAGGATTAAGCAAATTTAGTTAGATATAGATAGAAGGAGAAAACACACTCACATGTCACAGGAAAAAGATTCAAGACAATATATCAAGATCAGAGGAGCGAACGAACACAATCTGAAGAATATAGATGTAGACATACCAAGAGACAAACTGGTGGTTCTGACCGGACTTAGTGGATCGGGAAAATCATCACTTGCTTTTGATACCATATATGCAGAAGGACAAAGACGATATATGGAATCACTGTCTTCGTATGCAAGGCAGTTCTTAGGTCAGATGGAAAAGCCGGATGTAGAAAGCATAGAGGGACTCTCACCGGCGATTTCCATCGATCAGAAATCTACGAACCGTAACCCGAGATCTACGGTAGGAACCGTAACGGAGATTTATGATTATTTCCGATTATTATATGCAAGAGTCGGAATTCCACACTGTCCGAAATGTGGTCGTGAGATCAGGAAACAGACGGTTGACCAGATGGTAGAACAGATAATGGAACTTCCGGAAAGAACGAAGATCCAGCTTCTGGCACCGGTGGTAAGAGGAAGAAAGGGAACCCATGTAAAGTTACTGGAACGCGCGAAAAAAAGTGGATATGTCCGGGTCAGAATCGATGGAAATATGTATGAACTGTCAGAAGAAATCAAGCTGGATAAGAACATCAAGCATAACATCGAGATCATCGTAGACCGTCTGGTAGTAAAAGACGGAATCGAACAGAGACTGACAGATTCTATAGAAAATGTACTGAATCTGGCAGAAGGACTGATGACCGTTGATGTGATCGGAGGTGATCCAATACAGTTTAGCGAGAGTTTTTCGTGTCCGGAATGCGGTATCAGCATCGAAGAGATTGAGCCGAGAAGCTTTTCGTTCAATAATCCATTCGGAGCCTGCCCGGAATGTTTTGGTCTGGGATATAAGATGGAATTTGATGAAGACCTGATGATTCCGGACAAACGCCTTAGCATCAGTGAGGGGGCAATTACCGTCATGGGATGGCAGTCCTGTACCGATAAAAAGAGTTTTACTTATGCAATCTTAGACGCACTGAGTAAAGAATATGATTTTTCACTGGATACACCATTTGAAGAATATCCAAAGGAAATTCATGATGTACTGATCCATGGAACAAATGGAAAAGAATTAAAAGTACATTATAAAGGACAACGCGGTGAAGGGGTCTATGATGTCGCATTTGAAGGACTGATTAAGAATGTAGAACGCCGATACAGAGAGACTTCATCGGAGACTATGAAGGCTGAGTATGAAGAGTTCATGAATATCACGCCTTGCCATGCATGTAAAGGACAGCGTCTGAAACCAGGTGCACTGGCAGTTACAGTAGGAGATAAGAACATTGCAGAACTGACCAGTATGTCGATTGAAAAACTGCAGGCGTTTTTAAAGGAATTAAAGCTAAACAGTCAGCAGTTATTGATTGGCGGACAGATCTTAAAAGAGATCAATTCCAGAATCCAGTTCCTTATGGATGTAGGATTAAATTATCTCACACTCGGAAGAGCTACAGGAACTCTGTCCGGTGGAGAAGCCCAGAGAATCCGTCTGGCAACACAGATAGGCTCAGGTCTGGTGGGGGTAGCGTATATTTTGGATGAACCAAGTATTGGCCTGCACCAGAGGGATAATGATAAGCTGCTGGGTACATTGAAGCATCTGCGGGATCTGGGCAACTCTGTAATCGTAGTAGAACATGATGAAGATACGATGAGAGAAGCGGACTTTATAGTGGATATCGGTCCGGGAGCCGGAGAACATGGTGGAGAAGTAGTTGCAACCGGAACAGCAGAAGAAATTATGCAGAACGAAGCGTCGGTAACAGGTGCATATCTGAGCGGAAGGATTAAAATCCCGGTTCCGGAAGTAAGAAGAGAGCCGACAGGATGGCTTAAGGTAATCGGAGCGCAGGAGAATAACCTGAAAAATATTGATGTGAACTTCCCGCTTGGAGTTATGACCTGTGTAACCGGTGTGTCGGGGTCAGGAAAAAGTTCGCTTGTGAACCAGATCCTGTACAAACGTCTGGCAAGAGACCTGAACCGTGCGAGAACCATTCCTGGAAAGCACAAAGCAATTGAAGGGCTGGATCAGTTAGATAAAGTTATTAACATTGACCAGTCTCCGATCGGAAGAACGCCAAGATCAAACCCGGCAACCTATACAGGGGTATTCGACCTGATCCGGGATCTGTTTGCAGCAACACCGGATGCAAAAGCAAGGGGATATAAAAAAGGAAGATTCAGCTTTAACGTAAAAGGCGGCCGTTGTGAAGCCTGCAGTGGAGATGGAATCATTAAGATCGAGATGCATTTCCTCCCAGATGTCTATGTTCCGTGCGAAGTCTGCAAAGGAAAGCGATATAACAGAGAGACGCTGGAAGTAAAATACAAAGGAAAGAGCATTTACGATGTCCTGGACATGACAGTAGAAGAAGCAATGCATTTCTTTGAAAATGTACCAAGCATCCGCAGAAAGATGGAGACCCTGTATGATGTTGGACTTTCGTATATCCGCCTTGGACAGCCGTCTACGACATTGTCAGGTGGAGAGGCGCAGCGTATCAAGCTGGCAACAGAACTTAGCAAGCGAAGCACGGGAAAGACAATATACATTCTGGATGAACCTACGACAGGACTTCATTTCGCAGATGTGCACAAACTGACAGAGATTCTGCACCGTCTGACGGGCGATGGTAATACAGTGATTGTAATCGAGCATAATCTTGATGTGATTAAAACGGCAGACTATATCATTGATATCGGACCGGAAGGTGGAGATAAGGGGGGAACTGTGATTGCAACCGGCACTCCGGAAGAAATCGCAGAAAGCCCGGTATCGTATACAGGCAAGTATATAAAACCGATGCTTTAGAATATGTCTGAAAAATATGCGCCCGGAGTTCCTGATAAGATTCTGGACGCATAAAGACAGAGAAAAGGGGACAGAAAATGCCAGGCTTCATGTGCATTCGGCAAAATATATCATAAACGTAAACAGGTTCATAAAGATTTAAGCAAAATAAGTCTTTTTATTTTAAAGGAATTTGATTATAATGGGAACATGCTGAAGAAACAGCATATGGATGAATTTGTCGTTACGAAAGATGATGATATAGACAGCTTGAGAAAGGAAGAAGTGGGAATGTCAGTAGATATTGGAATTGATTTGGGAACTGCCAGTGTATTGGTATATGTGAAAGGAAAAGGGGTCATATTAAAAGAACCTTCCGTTGTGGCTTACGACAGAGATACGAATGCAATCAAGGCAATCGGAGAAGAAGCAAGACTGATGCTTGGAAGAACACCGGGGAATATCGTTGCGGTGAGACCTTTAAGACAGGGTGTGATCTCAGATTATACCGTAACAGAGAAAATGATCAAATATTTTGTACAGAAAGCACTGGGAAAAAGAACTTTCAAAAAGCCAAGAATCAGCATCTGTGTGCCAAGCGGAGTAACGGAAGTCGAGCGAAAGGCTGTCGAAGAGGCAACCTACGCAGCAGGAGCCAGAGAAGTACATCTGATCGAGGAACCGGTGGCAGCAGCTATCGGGGCAGGAATTGATATTTCTAAACCATGTGGCAATATGATCGTCGATATCGGTGGCGGAACATCAGATATTGCAGTAATCTCGCTTGGTGGAACCGTTGTAAATACATCCCTTAAGATTGCCGGAGATGATTTTGACGAGGCAATCGTGCGTTATATGAGAAAAAAACATAATCTTCTGATCGGAGAAAGAACGGCGGAAGATATCAAGATCAAAATCGGAACAACCTATCCGCTGATTGAAGATGAGACGTTGGAAGTCAGGGGAAGAAACCTGGTCACAGGTCTTCCAAAGACTGTTAAAGTAACATCTTCGGAGACCGAGGAGGCACTTCGTGAGACAACCGGGCAGATTGTAGAAGGTGTTATGAGTGTGTTGGAACGTACACCACCGGAACTCTCGGCAGATATTCTGGACAGAGGAATCATGCTTACCGGAGGTGGATCAATGCTCCGGGGAATGGAAGAGATGATCGAAGAAAGAACTGGAATCAATACCATGACTGCCGATGATCCAATGAAAGTAGTTGCGATCGGTACCGGAGAATATGTAGAATTTATGGATGAGCGTATCGGAATATTTTAACAAAACGAATGAAAAGAAAAGCTGGATAAGTAGATAATGGAAGAGATAAAAGGATATGTAGAACATATTGTATACCGGAATGAAGAAAACGGATATACTGTATTTCATCTGAATCATTCAGATGGAGAAGTTACCTGTGTGGGATATTTCCATTTTATAGAAGAAGGAGAGCTTTTGAAACTGACTGGAGGCTATACAACACATAAGATGTATGGCCTTCAGTTTGCTGTAGAAGAGTCAGAAGTGTGCGAACCGGAAGACCTTGTTTCTATTGAAAGATATCTGGGCTCAGGTGCGATCAAAGGAGTCGGGACATCATTAGCCGGAAGAATTGTGAAAAAATTTAGAGAAGATACATTCCGTATTATAGAGGAAGAACCTGAGCGGCTTGCAGAGATCAAGGGGATCAGTGAGCGAAAGGCAAGAGAGATCGCTGCGCAGGTAGAAGAAAAGAAGGATATGCGTCAGGCCATGATCTATCTTCAAAAATTCGGGATTTCTACAACGCTGGCAGCAAAGATTTACCAGCATTATGGACATAATGTGTATCGTGCAATTGAGGAAAATCCGTATCAGCTGGCGGATCATGTGCCGGGAATGGGATTTAAGACGGCTGATGAGATTGCGGCAAAAGTCGGAATTCATACAGACTCGGATTTCCGGATACGGAGTGGTATCTTCTATGTATTGACGCAGAGCGTGGGAGAAGGCCATATGTATCTGTATCAGAATGTCCTGCTCAGGCTTACAGGCGAATTACTGGGAGTGCAGATTCAAGATATAGAACGTTTTCTGATGGATCTGGCAATGGAAAAAAAGATTGTTATGAAGTCGTCAGAAGAAGGAATGCGGGTGTACACTGCGCATTATTATTATATGGAGCTGAATACAGCGAGAATGTTACATGATCTAAACCTGCAATTTGAGATCGCAGATACGAATCTTTTAAAACGTATTCATAAAATCGAAAAAAATACAGATTTATACCTGGATGATATGCAGAGAACAGCGGTGATGGAAGCGGTCAGAAACGGACTCATGGTACTGACAGGAGGTCCTGGAACAGGAAAGACCACAACGATCAATGCAATGATTCACTTTTTTGAAAGCGAAGGACTGGATATTTATCTGGCAGCTCCGACCGGAAGAGCAGCAAAACGTATGACGGAAGCGACCGGATGTGAGGCACAGACAATCCACAGACTTCTGGAAGTTGCAGGCAATCCGGATGATGAGAATATTGGTGGGTTCCAGAGGGATGAAGAAAATCCTTTAGAAGCAGATGTCATCATCATAGATGAGATGTCGATGGTGGATCTTCCTCTTATGTATGCACTTTTGAAGGCGGTTGTTCCGGGAACCAGATTGATTCTGGTAGGAGATGTGAATCAGCTGCCAAGTGTAGGACCAGGAAGCGTCTTAAAAGACATTATAAAATCAGAATGCTTTCCGGTAGTAAAACTTACCAAGATATTCAGACAGGCAGGGGAAAGTGATATTGTGGTAAATGCGCACAAAATCAACCGGGGAGAAGAAGTGGTCCTGGATAATAAGAGTATGGACTTTTTCTTCTTGAAGCGTCAGGATACCAATATGATCATCAGCAATATCATTACACTGATCCAAAAGAACCTTCCAAAGTATGTGGATGCGAAAGAATCCGATATACAGGTGCTGACACCTATGAGAAAAGGACTCCTTGGTGTTGAGAGAATCAATAAAATATTACAGGAATATCTGAATCCTGCAAAACCGGGAAAGCAGGAAAAAGAAATCGGAGATCGCTTGTTCCGTGAGGGGGACAAAGTGATGCAGATCAAAAATAATTATCAGTTAGAATGGGAAATCACGACAAGATATGGCATGACGATAGATAAAGGTGTCGGTGTATTTAACGGAGATATGGGAATTGTACGAAAGATCAATACCTACGAAGAGACGGTTACCGTTGAATACGATGAAAAGAAAAAGGTGAAATATCCATTCGAACTGCTGGATGAATTAGAATTGGCATATGCAATTACCATTCACAAATCTCAGGGAAGTGAATATCCGGCAGTTATTATCCCTCTTTTACAGGGACCAAGACAACTGTATTACAGAAATCTTCTCTATACGGCTGTTACAAGAGCAAGAAAATGTGTTACGATCATCGGGAGCGAACAGGTTTTTCAGGAAATGATACATAATACGAACCAGCAGAACCGTAATACAAGTCTTGCAGAGCGAATCCAGGAATTACAGTGAGACAATATATAGAAAAAATCTTATCTTTCTTCTGGCCGGAAGTATGTCCGTTCTGTCAGAAAGCCTGTAAAAAGGGCATCTGTGATACGTGCAGAAAAAGGCTGGAATCCATAAGAATCAAAGAACCAAGGTGTATGCGGTGCGGAAAACAGATCCGTAGTATGGAAAAGGAATACTGTTATGACTGCCTGCATACACATCATTATTATGACCGTGGGATTAGTCTGTGGCTTCACAGAGAACCGGTGAATCAATCAATCTATCAATTCAAATACCACAATCAAAGAAGATATGGAACGATTTATGCACAGGAAATATTGTATTGGTATAAAGACGTAATAGTGTCATGGCATCCGGATGTCATTATGCCGGTCCCGTTACATTTCAGACGAAAACGAAAAAGGGGATATAACCAGGCCCGGATTCTGGCTGAACTAATTGGAACGGGGACGGGAATAGCGGTAGACAGCAGGCATCTGATCCGTAGAAAGTATACCAATCCACAGAAAATTCTGGGACACCGTCAAAGAAAAAAGAATCTGAAGAATGCATTTGCTGTGAAGAAAGATTTTGTGCCGGTAAAAACAGTGCTGCTGATTGATGATATTTACACAACGGGAAGTACAATAGATGCCGCCGCTTACGTGCTGAAGCAGCGAGGTGTTGTAAATGTTTACTTTTTGACTATAAGTATTGGACAAGGATACTGATATTTGTTATACTAAAAATGATGTTTTTTATGTAAAAAAATCGTATCGAGGTGGAGATATGTTAGATGAGAGAAAAGTAAAACTTATGACTGAACTTGCGCTTTACGAAGAGACACATGGAAAAGAAGATTTTAAGATCAGCTCTTATTATAGAAAAGATTATGCAAGCCTTCATGTAATCTGTGCATTTTTGTGTGTGACAGTAGGTTATGTATGTATAGTGGCGCTGGCGTTGCTGGCAGGTATGGATAATCTGATGGAGGGCATGTCGAATGGTCTGATCATATTTCTGGCATTGATTATTCTTGCAGGATATGTGGGTGTTGTGATTGTATATTGCGGGCTTGCAAGTCATATATTCAATGAAAAGCATAAGAAAGCCAGAAAAAGAGTAAAACAATACAATCATAATCTGATTCAATTACTGAAGATGTATGAAAAGGAGAAAAGATAGATGGATAATATATACGTACTTCGCGGAAGATTGGAAGAACTTTACGGAAAACATTCAAAATGGTTTGACAAGATATTTCAGTTTGTCCTGGCAATGTTGACATTTACAGTGATTAATCAAAATATAGGATTTTTAAAATCAGCAGCGTCGCCGGTAGTAGCACTTGGTTTATCGGTAATCTGTACATTCTTGCCGATAATGGTTACGGTTGTTCTGGCAACGGTTCTGATTCTTGCTCATACGATGGCAGCATCAATTGGTATATTTGCAGTAACGGCACTGGTTTTTCTGATAATGTATATATTCTATATCAGGCTGACTCCGAAGATGGCATTGGTAGTGTTGTTTACACCATTGGCTTTTGTGCTTAAAATCCCGTTTTTAGTTCCGGTAGCGTGTGCGCTTGTATATGCACCGGTAAGTCTTGTGGCAGTAAGTTGTGGGACTGTTGTATATTATATGATGGAATTCGTTAAGAAATCAGCAACAGCTTCAAAAGGAACGGGCGGAAAAGCAGTTCTCTATGAAATCACTTCATATGTACAGAAGGTGTTCTTGAATAAAGAAATGTGGATTTACATTGTTGCATTTATTATTGGATTTTATGTGATTTATACCATCCGCAGACAGGAAATTGATCATGCATGGAAGATAGGGATCATTACAGGTGCAATTGCAAATGTAATCGTAGTTGCAGTTGGAGATATTGCACTGGGAGTGGATGCATCTTATGGAGCTTTAATTTTTGGAAATATCCTGGCAGTTGTAATTGGTCTGGTGCTGGAATTATTCCTTTTTTCTGTGGACTATGCAAGAAGTGAAAGACTTCAGTTTGAGGATGATGAGTATTACTATTATGTAAAGGCAATACCGAAGGTATCTATAGCAACACCGGAAAAAACAGTGAAAAAAATAAATGAAAGACAAGAAACAGAAATCATTGACGCAGAAGCAGTAAAACGCCTGTCGCAGGATACTTCGGAAGGAGAAACAAAGGCGATAGATCTGGGTGTGTCAGGTGTTCGTAAGGAGATGCCGACAGGGCCTATAGATATTATAGAAAGAAAACCGGCAGATCATCAAAAAGAACATCAGAAAGATCATAAAAAAGAATCCGGATATCGTTCTTCAGAATACAGAAGCCCGGCTCAGAGAAGAGCAAGTGAAGGTAGAAAACACTCTGCGAAAAAAGGACCGGTTCCAAAAAAACATGATATGAAAGATGTAGATACAATGCTTTTGACACAGAGTCTGGAAAGAGAATTTCATATAAACGATAAAAAGCGACATTAATAACTGCAAAAATTTCTATTAAAAAATAGAAGAAAAGAGTAAAATTTTTTGTAATGTGAATAGTGGCAAAGGGAGGTGAGAAGAATGGAACAGATGATATCAAATTTTATAGATAAATATGGAATTGGATTATATATTCCAAAGGTGCATATTACGGATGTAATAGAAGTGCTGATCCTTACATTTCTGATTTATCAGATTATGGCATGGATCAAAAACACAAAAGCATGGATGTTACTCCGGGGGATTATTGTGCTGGCTGGTTTTATTCTTCTTGCGGCTATATTCAAGATGCACACCATTCTTTTTATTGCAAGAAATTCACTGACGGTCATGGCAACGGCAGCAATTGTAGTATTCCAGCCGGAGCTTCGAAGAGCGTTGGAAAAACTTGGTGAAAAACAATTTCTGACATCGGTGGTTCCGTTCGAGCAGAACCGGGAAATCAGATTTAGCGAAGATACCAGAGAAAGCCTGATACGGGCCTGCTATGCAATGGGAAAGGTGAAGACAGGTGCATTGATTGTAGTAGAACAGGCAATCAAACTGACAGAGTATGAAAGTACTGGTATTCAGATGGACTGTCTGGTATCCAGCCAGGTGCTTATCAATATTTTTGAGCATAATACACCGCTTCATGATGGAGCGATTATTATCAGGGGGGACAGAATTGTCTCTGCAACCTGTTATCTGCCTCTTTCGGATAATATGGGAATCAGTAAAGATCTGGGAACTAGACATCGTGCGGCAGTTGGTATGAGTGAAGTGAGTGATGCTTTGATCATTGTTGTGTCGGAAGAGACGGGGGCTGTTTCGGTGGCTCAGGGAGGTCAGTTGTTCCGAAATGTCAATGAAGCAGAACTTAGGATCAAGCTGGAAGAAATCCAGCATAGAAATAGTGAAACAAACAGAATAAGGGCAATATGGAAAGGATGGCATGATCATGCGAAAAAGAATAGCTAATAATCTTGCACTGAAAATACTGGCCTTTCTGATTGCGGCGTTTCTATGGCTGATAGTTGTGAATATCGATGATCCGATAGGAGATAAGACATTTTCCAATATTCCGGTTCAGGTAGTGCATGAAGAAGTAATTACAGATAATAATAATACTTATCAGATTGTGGATAATACCCAGGAAGTCAACGTGACGGTGACTGCACAACGGTCGGTTCTGGATAAGATTAAAGCAGAAGATATTCAGGCGACTGCGGATATGAAAGAACTGACAATGCGTACACAAGTACCAATCGAGGTGACGATCAAAGGTTATACCGGAAAATATGAAAAAGCGAATGCGAATCCTCGGAATCTTCAGATTCAGATTGATGAAGAGGCAAAGAATAATTTCCCAATCACGCCAACGACAACAGGTACTGTGCGTGAAGGATATGTAGTTGGAGAATTAAAAGCCTTACCTGAGAAGGTCACTCTTCGCGGACCAAAGCGTATTATTAACAGTATATCCAAAGTAACAGCCGAAGCGGATGTGTCAGGCCTGTCGGAAGATGAAACACTGGAAGCAAAACTGGTGTTATATGATTCCAATAATAATGTGATAGACCAGACATTGCTTGCGAATAATCTTGGAAAAGAAGGCGTGAGCGTAGAGGTTAATTTATTACAGGTGAAAAGGGTACCGGTGAAAATTGATACCGCTGAAATATCTGCAGCAGAAGGATATAAACTCGGTACAATTACGGTAGAACCGCAGGAGGTCAGTGTTACTGGAGAAAAATCAGTGTTAAGTAATGTGTCAGAAATTAGTATTCCGGCAAGTGCATTGCAGATGGAAAATCTGACACAGCGTACAGAGACAACGGTAGATATTTCTTCATATCTTCCGAATGATGTTTCTCTGGCAGAGGAAAATGCGAATAAGGTAGTTATATCAATTCCGGTACAACAGCCTGGAGCAAAGACATTTGAGGTGTCTACGAGTTCTATTGTTGTAAACAATCTGTCATCGAATCTGGATATAAGTTATGATTCGACAGTAGATCTGGAAATTCAGATCAAAGGGCCAAGCGATGTGTTGAATGTATTTTCGCCAGCAAAAAAGGTAAGCATTGATTTGAAAGAGTATACGGAACCGGGTACATATATTGTTCCGGTATCAGTAGAATTACCGGATGGCTGTTCGTTGGTAAATGATGTGAGCGTAGAGATTGTACTGGAAAAACGAAAACAAAGCAGCAAGACGCAGGATGATGTTTACGATAATAGTCAGAAACAGTCAAGCGATCAGAATCAGACCAATGATTCTGATCAGAATACATCCGATGCTGCAACGGATAAGAAACAAGGAGAATAAAGGGGAGATACGATGATTAGACATAAAGTTACAATTACAAATCCAACAGGACTTCATTTGAGACCGGCAGGAATCTTCTGTAATGTAGCCAGCAGATATAAATGCAAAGTTGAGTTTGTATATGATGACAATATTTCGGCAAATGCTAAAAGCGTATTAAGCGTACTGGGTGCATGTGTAAAAGCCGGAGATGAGATTGAACTTATCTGTGATGGAGAAGGGGAAGAAGAAGCGATGGCAGCGATGGTGGAAGCTGTTGAAAGCGGTTTGGGAGAATAAGATGAAAAGAGACGGCCCGTGTTGTTAGAACATGGGCCGTTTTTGCGAATTATATTAGTAACGATAAAAGGGGTATGAAGAAATGAAAGAAAAGATATTAAAAGTTCTGGATATTACATTCTGGAAATTTATATTAGTAGGGATTGTAAATACACTGGTTGGAACGACAGTGATGTTCACTGCATACAATGTATTTCACTTAAGTTATTGGATATCATCGGCATCCAATTATGTAGTGGGAAGTATTGTGAGCTATTTTCTGAATAAATATTTTACATTTCAGGACAGACAGAAGTCAGGAAAGCAGATTGCTATATTCGTTATAAATATTACCGTCTGTTACGGACTTGCATATGGACTTGCAAAACCAGTTGTTACATGGCTGCTTCAAAACCAGAGCCAGAGTATCAAAGATAATCTGTCAATGCTGGTGGGTATGGGAGCATTTGTTGTATTTAACTATATCGGGCAGAGACTGGTAGTTTTCCGTAAAAAATAAAAGTAAAAAAGATAAAAGAAAATTTACTTTAATGAGAGTAAATGTGTTAAGATAAGAAATAGAATTAAGAAAAGGAGGGTTATGGCTTGAAAAAGAAAAAGATGAAGGCATTTCTGGCAGGACTTTGTGCATTTAGCATGGTGTTGTCAGGAGTAAGCGTTTCAGCAGCGCCGGATAATACCGGGACAGAAACATCAGGAGAAAGCCAGGATACAGGTCAATCTGTTACATTAGATAATGAAGAACCGGATGCGACAGGGGATGTAACTGCAGATGATGTCCAGGAAGAAAATCCAGAAGAGAATCAGACAGATGATAAGTCAGATGGAACGGCGGAGTCGGCAAAAGAAGCGGCGGAAGATCCGGGAGCTGGAATTGACATGGATAATCCGGAGAATGCAACCGGAGTAAAAGAAGTCATGAGTGTGGATGAAAACGGTAATGTATTTCAGGTGGAAGAAACGAGTGATGGTGTAGTAGATTCGCCAGAGATGCAAAGTCGTGCAGCGGGAACCCAGGTGGTCAATTTCCGTGCAGATGCATCCGGAACAACAGTTACAGATGTTACAACATATGAAGAGTACGGAACCGGGATGTCGGGATATACATATGGTAAAGCCGGTGCAGATGCGGCATATCTGGGAACGGAAAACGGTAAAGTAAAATTCATGCAAAGTGGAGTCATTGGTCTTGTGGATTCATCGAAAGTACAGATCGTAACGCTTGAAAATGTGAAAAGTTACAGCAATTATTATGCGAACGGAACTTCTATCATTCACAGAATCTGTATGGATATGACAACAGAAGGATATGGTGGATCTATTACAGTAGGACCGCAGCAGTCTTATATGACAACAGGTGCTACGTACTATAGTTATGACGGACATTATTTTTATACCGATTACGATACTATGATTTCTGATTACCGTGGAAATACACGTGCCAATTCCATTAATCCGAATCAGCCGTATTACAACTATTATCAGTATCTGCCTCTGCGGGGCCAGTCAGGATACTCGGCAAGCGAGCTCAATACACTGGTCAATAACAGGGCAAAAGATGATAGTTACAAAATGTATAATACGGGAAGTAATTTTGTAAGCAACCAGAGCACATATGGTGTAAACGCTATGTTGATGGCGTGTGTTGGAGGACTGGAAAGTGCATGGGGATCCAGCAGCATTGCAAAAAATAAGAACAATTTATTTGGACTTAATGCTGTCGATTCTTCACCGGGAACCAGTGCAGACACATATTCCAGTGTGAATGAATGCATTAAGACATTTGCTGAGACATATATGTCAAAACGCTATTTAAGATCAGGGTATACATATTATCACGGAGGGTTTCTGGGAAACAAAGACAGTGGTATAAATGTAAGCTATGCATCTGACCCATACTGGGGAGAGAAGATTGCTGCACTTGCCTGGTCAATGGATAGTGACGGTGGTAAAAAAGACCAGAACAAGTACAGCATCGGAATTACGAATGCAACCTCACTTGCAATCCGTAAAGAGGCAACAACATCATCGACACAGTTGTATAACAATGGAGAGTTATCCAATTATGCATTTTTAATTCTTGGTGAATCCGGGGACTTTTACAAGATTCAGAGTGATCCGGTATTGAATTCAGGAAGAACACAGATTGATACGTCGACAGGCGTTTACAGTCCATCTGCGATGTATGCTTATACAAGTAAAAAATATGTATCCAAAGTCAATAGTGGAACAGAAGAAAAATTGACAGGAATTGTCTACAGTGCACACGTAGCGGATATCGGCTGGCAGTCAGATAGAGCGAATGGAGATACAGCCGGAACGACCGGGCAGAATAAACAGGTCGAAGCAATGAAGATCCAGTTAAAGGATGTTGGATATAGTGGTTCTGTTGAATACAGCGCACATGTATCTGATATCGGCTGGCAGGACTGGGTGGCTGATGGCAATATAGCCGGAACAACCGGAAAAGCAAAACAGATGGAAGCGATAAAGATTCGTCTGACAGGCGATGTGGCAAGTCATTATGATGTTTATTACCGGGTGCATGTACAGGATTATGGCTGGCTTGACTGGGCAGAGAACGGCGGTGTTGCAGGAACGACGGATGCATCTAAGCGCATGGAAGCAATCGAGATTAAGCTTGTGACTAAAAATGGAAAAGCGCCAGGTTCAACCACGCAGGCGTATATTCAGCCACTTTTACAATATAAGGCACACGTAGCAGACATTGGATGGCAAAGTAATGTATATGGCGGTGGAATAGCTGGGACAACCGGACGTGCTAAGCAGATGGAGGCAATCCGGATTAAGTTGATTAATAAAATGTATAAAGGTAGTATTAATTACCAGACGCATGTGCAGGATTACGGCTGGCTTGATTGGGCATCAGAAGATAAACCAGGTGGAACAACCGGAAAAGGAAAACGGTTGGAGGCAATAAAAATTGAGCTGACAGGTGTGCTGGCTCAAAAATATGATGTTTATTATCGTACGCATGTAGCAGATTATGGCTGGCTTGATTGGGCAAAGAATGGTGAAATGGCAGGAACAAGTGGATGCTCAAAACAGGTAGAAGCTATTCAAATTATACTTGTAGGAAAAGGAGCAGGAGCACCGGGATCTACAGATCGCTCAAGTATTGTTAAATAAAAAGTTAGAATATGAAAAAAGGCAGATAAAGAATCTGTCTTTTTTTATGGAAAAGTATATAAGAAAAGTTTTTTGTGATAAATTTTGTGTATAATATAAAGTTTTATATATAATCAAGGTAAAAATAAAAAAAGAATATCAGCCAGTACCTTCGGATTCCCTGTGCGGAACGGATCTGGTAGTGGTCCAATGCCAGTTTATCCTTACACTGGCGGAAAAATACTTCTATTGGCCACAAGCACACGTAATAAGACAGGATTTCATCCGTTGATAAGGATACATCCGTACTGAGAAAAGTTCTTAATGCTTTGGGCTTTCCAAATGCTTTTTGGGGATAGCTTAAAAGAACCACGGCGTTTTCAATTCCATTGAGTTTCTGCTTGATCCCAAAGGGATACAGCATCCGGTTCGTTTTTAAGGCACCGATTGTATGAAAGCCCTTTGTTGCAAAGGTATTGATTATTTTTTCAGAAACATACCAGCAGTCACAAAGAAAATAGGACATTACCGGTGGAATGGGCAGTTCCTTTGCAATGTTTTGTACAATGTCAATCTTGGAAATTGATTTGTTGTACATTACAAAAGCATAATTCAGGACAATGCCGTTGCAGGAAAGCATAACTGCAACTGCCTGATGCCCGTAATCCTGTTTTCCCTTTAAATGAGACTGGTGAAAATACGCATCTTCAATCGGATGCAGAGCCCGTGACGAAGGCTTTGTCTTTGAAGCTATCGTATCGTCTACAATACAGAAAACAGGCTTTCCGGTGCGTGCTGCTTCTGAATAAATAATCTCAATGACAAAACGCTTTAATGTATCTGAAAGTAATGAATCATCCCATTTCCCAGAATCGAGGTGTCTTTCTTTTATGCAAAATCACGAACTTGCTCATTTATAGTAAAATAAATAGAAATTGTAGGATTGTATATTGAAACGAAAAAGTGACTAGGGTATAATGCTATTTGGTTATCTTATACAATAGAATGGGAAGAATAGAAATGAAAAAGAACAAAAGAAATAAAATTGTCGTATTTTTTAAAGGGGTAGGAACATTTTTAGTTGTTTTATTTATTACAATAGCAACATTACTTGCATTTAGTGCAAAATGGATGTTCAAAACTTGGACAAGTCTTACTATGGATGAATTGGTGTATCATCTGACAACACCATTAGAAGGAACGAATACAGATATGATTAAGGCATATTGTAATCAATGTGCAGTTCCGACAATACTTGTGTTTGCATTGGCTCTGATGCTGGTATTGGCTAATCGTAATAAGGAAAAAATGTTTCGGAAAATTATCGGCCTTTTAAGTGTGCTGGCAATTGGAATTACAGCTGTTACAGTAAGTATAACATGGAATATTTTGGATATTGGATCTTATTTAAAAGGTCAGAATACATATTCTACATTTATAGATACGAATTATGTTGATCCGTCATCGGTAAACATTACATTTCCAGAAGAAAAGCGTAATTTGATATACATATTCCTGGAATCGATGGAAATGACATATTCTGATCAGGAAGACGGGGGCGCATTTAAGAAAAATGTAATACCGGAATTGACAAAACTAGCGCAGGAGAACGAGGATTTTTCAGGAAAAGATACAAAGTTAAACGGAGGATACTCTATGCCGGGAACAACCTGGACGATGGGGGCGATGTTTGGACAGACATCGGGATTGCCTTTGAATATTTCAATTGATGGAAATGGAATGGATACACAGGATGTATTCTTTCCGGGAATTACAACCATTGGAGATATTCTACAAAAAGAAGGATATTCACAGACGTTATTGCTAGGGTCAGATGCAACATTTGGTGGAAGACGATTGTATTTTACGGATCATGGACAATATGATATTCTGGATTACAATTATGCCATAGAAAATGGATGGATTCCTGAAGATTATAAAGTATGGTGGGGATATGAAGACGAAAAGTTGTTTGACTTTGCAAAAGATCGTCTTCTGGAACTATCGAAGCAGGATTCACCCTTTAATTTAACAATGCTGACAGTTGATACACATTTTGAAGACGGTTATGTATGTGATATTTGCCCGGATACATTTGGAAAGAATCAGTATGCAAATGTAATGGCATGTTCAAGCAAGCAGGTGAAAGAATTTATAGATTGGGTAAGTGAACAGGATTTTGCGGATGATACAACAATTGTAATTTCAGGAGACCACCCAACAATGGACAGCGATTTTTGCGAGGGGGTAGATAGTGGTTATGTACGAAAAGTATATACAACTTATATTAATCCAGCAGCAAATAAAGAAACGAACAAGAAGAGGGAATATACGACATTTGATAATTTCCCAACAACAATTGCTGCATTGGGTGCGGAGATTGAAGGAGAACGTCTTGGTCTTGGAACCAATTTGTTTTCGCAGGAGAAGACATTAAATGAAAAGTTTGGAATGGAAAAAGAAGCCAGAGAATTAAAGAAAAAATCAAAATTACTGAAGAAAATGGCAAATATTGATAAAAATAAACAGGAACTTTTGGATAGAGAAGGAAAGGTTCCTACAGCAGATATAGAAATTGGTAAGTACAAAAAGAAAGATGGGATACTTCCGATTACAGTAAAGAAATTAAAGTATATTCAAAATGGTGTGCAGTCAGTTTCAGCAGCAGTGTGGAAAAATGAGGATCAAAGTGATCTTCAGTGGGTACCGTTGGCAATTCATAAAAACGGCAACTGTACAGCTGATATTGATATGGATATTTGGGATCGTGAAGAAGGTGAATATAGTATACATGTATATATTGTAGATGGAAATGGAAATCAGTATAATGTAGTGCAGCAAACAGCGGAAATAAAATAATATATGAAGTTGTTTTGATAATATTTTTATAGATGATATAATACTTAAGAAAACAGATAGGAAGTCAAAATTATATTTTTCTATCTGTTTTCTTTATTAATTTTTTGATGGAAAATATTAATAGATTTGACTGCTAAATGTAAATGGTGATATACTATAGACAAGTATGTTTTAGGAGAAAAGAATATGATAGATATAAGAGATAAACACACATTTGTAATCTGTGCATATAAAGAAAGCAGTTATCTGGAGGAATGTATTGTTTCCCTGGAAAAACAGACGGTAAAATCAAATATACTGATGGTAACCTCTACTCCAAATGCGTTCATTTCCGGAATGGCTGAGAAACACAATATACCATTGATCGTTAATGAAGGCGAAGGCGGAATTGTACAGGACTGGAACTTTGGTTACAACCAGTGTAAAACGCCTTATATAACGATCGCACATCAGGACGATGTATATTTCAAGGACTACGCAAGAAGAGCAGTGGCGTTTTTGGAAAGGGCGAAAAAACCATTGATATATTTTTCGGATTATTGCGAAATCAGAAATGGTGAAAAAGTAGTTGAGAACCGGCTACTGAAGATGAAACGATTATTGTTATCACCTCTGAAGATCAAATCATTTCAGAACAGCCGTTTTGTACGCAGACGAAGTCTTGCGCTGGGAGATGGAATCTGCTGTCCGGCCGTAACGTTTGCAGCAGGAAATCTTCCGAATCCGGTATTTACGGTACATTTCCGTTCGGATGAAGACTGGGAAGCATGGGAAAGACTGTCGAAATTAAAAGGAACATTTGCCTATGATGCAACGATTCAGATGGGGCACAGGATTCATGAAGAATCGGAAACTTCTATTATAATAGGTGATAATGCAAGAAGTCAGGAAGACTATGAGATGTACTGCAAATTCTGGCCGAAATGGATTGCAAAATTAATGGTAAAATTCTATTCTAAGAGTCAGGATTCGAATAAAACAAAGTAGGAGACAAGATGAAGAAACTAATTATTATACCGGCTTATAATGAAAGTGAGAATATCGAGAAAACAGTCACAGCAATTGAAAAAGAAGCGCCGGACTTTGATTATGTTATCATTAATGACTGTTCAACAGACAATACAAGAAAAATATGCGAAAAGAACCACTATAATGTCATCAATCTTCCAATAAACCTTGGAATTGGCGGGGCGGTTCAGACGGGATACCGTTATGGCTATGAAGAAGGCTATGATCTGGCTGTTCAGGTAGATGGTGATGGTCAGCATGATCCGAAATTTTTGGGAATGATGGCGGACTATCTGGAAGAACATAACCTGGATATGGTAATTGGATCAAGATTTATTAATAAAGAAGGATTCCAGTCTTCGGGAACCAGAAGAATCGGAATTAAGTATTTTACGATCCTGATCCAGATTCTGACCGGAAAGAAGATTACGGACCCGACATCCGGACTTCGTATGGCGAATCGTGATGTGATGAAGATATTTGCTTACGATTATCCTAAAGATTATCCAGAACCGGAAAGTGTTGTGGCTATTTTAAGAAAAAAGAAAAAAGTAGAAGAGATTCCTGTTATAATGAAGGCAAGAGAGGGCGGAGTATCGTCTATTTCGCCTAAGAAATCCATCTACTATATGATCAAAGTAACACTGGCAATTCTGATTGAGCGTATTAGAAAGTAGGTGGAAAAGATGAACTCACGTATTCAGATAATTGTAGCAATTGTAATTGTGCTGGCCTTATGTGTAATAGTGAATATGATACGAAGGAAGGCACTGGAGCTTCGCTATGCACTGACATGGCTTGGTGTAGGAGTGGTTGTGCTGATTCTGGATCTTTTCCCGGGGTTAATGGCACATCTGTCAAAATTGATGGGGATAGCATTGCCGTCTAACATGTTGTTCTTCCTGGGATTTTGTTTCTCGCTGGCGATTATATTTGGATTAACAATCGCTGTATCCAGGATGTCGAACAGGATCAATGATCTCACACAGGAGATGGCTTTGTATATGAAACGAGAAGAGGAATGGAAAAAGGAGGGGATAATTGTTGAAAAAATTAGTGACAATGTTTCTGATCGCAGCAATGGTAACGACTAGTGTAGGATTGAATCACGTAAATGTCACTGCAGAAGAACAAGTAGAAACAAGTGTAGAAGACACGACAGAGGAAAATGCTGCTGACGGGCAGGCAGAAGAAGCTTCGCCAGAGACGGAAGAAAATTCCGGCACTGATACTCAGAAGGCGATAGAAGAATCTGCAGAACAGCAGGAAACAGCACAGCAGGAAACAGCACAGGAAGAGAATCCAGAAGAAGGTGATCATGCGAACAGTTTTAGATATTCGGATGGAGAAGTAGTTGGAAGTGTCAGAAGTAAAAGGAGTATAGCAACACAGTCGTCGATCACACAGGAAAATATCACCAGAAAAGGAATCGATGTGTCAGAACATAATGGAGATATTAACTGGGATAAAGTAAAGGCAGCAGGAATAGATTTTGTAATCTTACGTTGTGGATATGGTCAGGATCAGACAAGCCAGGATGATAAAAAGTGGCTTCGCAATGTAGAGGCGTGTGAAAGACTGGGAATTCCGTATGGTGTATACATTTATTCCTATGCAACCAATACGACAAAGGCGTCCAGTGAAGCAGATCATGTGCTTCGTCTGATACAGGGGCATAAACTTTCGTATCCGGTTTATTTTGATATGGAAGATACTTCTACAGAAAACAGTGATTTGACGGCAATTGCAAAAACATTCTGCAACAAGATCCAGAATGCAGGATATCCAGTTGGAGTATATGCATCATTAAGCTGGTGGAATACAAAACTGACGGATACATGCTTTGGAAACTGGCATCGCTGGATTGCTTCATGGTCAGCGTCAAAGTGTAATTATAATGGAGACTTTGCTTTGTGGCAGTATTCTGAAAATGGTGCAGTGTCAGGAATCTCCGGGAATGTGGACATGAATTATCTGATCGGATCACCGGCAGATCATGGATCAGATGTAAGCGAGAATTTTGGTGTAGGATATCAGGCGTACCTTCAGGATAACGGTTGGCAGAATAAGGTGGAAAATGGTACAAGCGCAGGAACTACAGGTCAGAGTAAACGAATAGAAGCATTTAAGATAAATCTTCAGAACCAGGATGTCTCGGGAAGTATTGAATATCGTGCACATGTAGCGGATATCGGCTGGCAGGATTATGTATCAGAAAGCGCAATTGCCGGAACAATAGGAAAAAATAAGCAGATAGAAGCTATCAGTGTAAAACTTACTGGAGAAATGGCTGATAAATACGATATTTACTATCGTGTACATGCGGCAGATTTTGGCTGGCTTGGCTGGGCGAAAAATGGAGAGAATGCCGGAAGTGAAGGATATGATAAACAGGTAGAAGCATTCCAGGTGCAATTGGTTGAAAAAGGAAATACAGCGCCGGGAGAGACAGAAAATGCTTTTAAAAAGAAAATTACAAGTGTTACATATCAGGCACATGTAGCGGATATTGGCTGGCAAAAGTATGTTGCAGAGGGAAATGTGTCAGGAACTACGGGGCTTGGCAAACAGATGGAAGCAATCAAGATTGCTCTGAACAGTAAAGAGTGCACTGGAAGTGTAGAATATCGTGTACATGTAGCGGATATCGGCTGGCAGAAGTATGTATCTGAAAATACAATTGGTGGAACAACGGGAAAAGGCAAACAGATGGAAGCGATTAGTGTAAGACTAACGGGGGAAATGGCCAATAAGTATGATATTTACTATCGCGTACATGTGGCAGATTTTGGTTGGCTTGGCTGGGCAAAGAACGGAGAGAATGCCGGAAGTGAAGGATATGGTAAACAGATGGAAGCAATTCAGATTGAACTGATAGAAAAGGGAGATACATTTTCAGGTAGTACGCAGAACTCGTTTTATGTAAAATAGTGAGGGATGAATATGAAGAAGATAGTTAAGAAAATAGCAGCACTTATTATGGCAGCAACAGTTGGAATCACCAGTCCTGCACTGATCTATGCGGATGAGGCAGTTGGAACAGTTCATACA
The DNA here is from genome assembly GCF_977044405.1 of Dorea sp. Taxonomy (NCBI): domain Bacteria; kingdom Bacillati; phylum Bacillota; class Clostridia; order Lachnospirales; family Lachnospiraceae; genus Dorea; species Dorea sp. The sequence goes on along the minus strand of NZ_CDRRQK010000010.1, from coordinate 74,394 downwards.
CAAGACAATCAGTCAGAAAATAACATAGAGATTGAGAACAATGGTACTATAGAGAACATTGAGGAAGATAAGGATGCATCAAAGGCAGAAGAGAATTCTGGAAAGAAAGAGGAGTCTGAACAGACGGATGTAGAGGACAAAGATGTGAATGTAGAAAATCCGGACAAAGATTCTTCGCAGGAAGAAAGCAAGAAGGATGATACCGATGAATCTCAGGATGTCGATGATTCAAATACGGAAGAGCCTGCAGAAGAAAAGGTTCTGGATGTTCAGTATGAAGTACATATGCAGAATCTTGGCTGGATTGACGTTAGAACAAATGGAGAAACAGCAGGAGATGATGCAGGAAAGAATCATATGGAAGCAATCCGTATTCAGGTTCCGCAGGAAGAAACAACAAAATTAGATGGATCCATTATCTATCAGGCGCATGTAAGCGACATTGGCTGGCAGGATGAAGTAACTGATGGACAGATGGCAGGAACGACCGGACAGAGCAAAGCAATTGAAGCACTGAAAATCAGACTGACAGGACAGTTTGAGGAAAAGTATGATGTGTACTATCGAGTTTGCTCAGAGAAAAAAGGCTGGTTTGGCTGGGCAAAGAATGGTGAATTAGCAGGAAGTGTTGGATTTTCTTACGGAGTCAAAGCAATTCAGGTAAGAATTTATGCAAAAGATGCTATAGATAAACCGGTGCAGGATGCAAAAGCTTCATTGACAGAAGGCAATATGGGAGAGGTAATCTATCAGACACATGTGAGCGATATTGGTTGGCAAAAGAAAGTTGCAGATGGGGCGGAAGCAGGAACGACCGGACAGAGTAAGGCGGTAGAGGCATTAAATATTAAATTATCTGATGAATGGGAAGCTAGAGATGCATCTGTTCTTTATGAAGCGCATGTGGCAAATATTGGCTGGCAGGATGAAGTGATGGATGGAGCAATGGCAGGAACGACTGGACAAGGCAAAGCGATGGAAGCAATACGAATAAAGGTCCTTAATGGAGATTCGCCAGACGGTATACGTATTGATGATGTATATGATATATATTATAGAGTGCATATCTCGGATTATGGTTGGCTTGCATGGACGTGTAATGGAAAAATAGCTGGCTCTGTAGGGTATGGTCTTCCGATAGAAGCGATTCAGATTAAATTAGTGAGAAAGGATAGTACGGATAAACCGGATACAAGCGGAAGATCTTATCTTTCAGAAAGTTTGATTCACAAAATTAGCTATTCTGCCCATGTAAGTAATATTGGATGGCAGAGTTATGTTTCGACTGGAGAAGTAGCAGGAACAACAGGTCAGGGAAGAAATATGGAAGCGCTGCAGATGATGCTTCCGGATGCAAGTGCAGTTGGCGAATCGGGGATTAATTATTATGATGGTGGTATTGAATACCGAGCCCATGTGAGTGATATTGGCTGGCAAAATTGGGTAAGAAATAATGAAATTGCAGGAACAACAGGTCAGGGCAAAAAAATGGAAGCTCTTCAAATACGACTTACTGGTGAAATGCAGAAATACTGTGATATTTATTACCGAGCCCATGTATCAAATTTCGGCTGGCTTGGCTGGGCTAAGAATGGCGAAATGGCTGGAACAACAGGTTTCTCATATGGAATGGAAGCAATTCAGATAGTAGTAGTGCCAAAGAACACTGCAGCGCCTGGAAACACAAATGATCACTACAGAGAAAAGAAATTTACTGAGATGGAATTAAGAGCGAATCTGTATTCGAGCTCTACTCCATATCTTCTGATGGTAAACAGAAGCAGGCACAAAGTATACATTTTCCAGGGTTATAGAGGAAACTGGAAACAGATTAGGGAATGGTACTGTGGTGACGGAGCGGCCTCTACACCGACTGTAGAGGGCACATTTAAAGTACAGAGCAGAGGATATTATTTTGATTCTGGATCTGCCAGATGCTACTGGTGGACACAGTTCTATGGAAATTATCTGTTCCACTCTGTGTTATACCATAAAGATGGAACACTGATGGATGGAAGAGTCGGAATGGCATTATCACATGGATGTGTACGTCTGGAAATTCAGAATGCAAAATGGATTTATGATACAATTCCATCTGGATCAACAGTTGTAGTATATCATTAATAAAGACAGAAAATTCAAAAAGACTGGCAGCAAAAGCTGTCGGTCTTTTGTGTGATGCGGAAGGATATTTTGCTGCATTAAGCGCATTGGAAATGCGGGTATTGAAAAAGAACGGAAGATGTAGTATTATTTTGTGGAGTAATAAGAAAAAGGAGAACGACACAAAAATAGATAATGGAAAATAATTTAAGAAAAAATACGATATGGAATACGATAGGAATTACATTTAATTCATTTAACTCACTATTCTTTCTGATCATTATTAACCGGATCAACGGGGTAGATATTGCAGGAATATTTAGTTTTGCGTTTTCTGTAGCGTGTTTGTTGTTTATAGTAGGAATTTATTCAGGAAGAACATTTCAGGTTTCGGATACAAAAGAAGAATTAAATGACAAAGAATATCTGACACACAAATGCATAACATGTGCAATGATGATGATTTTGTGTGTTCTTTTTGTGGTTATACGTGGATATTCCATGGAAAAGAACCTAATCATTATTATTTTATGTCTGTATAAATGTCTGGAAGCGTTTGATGAGACACTCTATGCATATCTTCAGAAACACAATGAGTTACATATTGTGGGAAAATCATTATTCTTTAAATCAATTGTAGGTATCGTTTTATTTGGAATCAGTGATTACCTGACGCATAATATAGTGATTGCATGTGTTATACTGACACTGAACAGCCTGGCTTTTGTAATTTTTTACGATATCAGGAAAGCTTTTGGATATATTCAGAATGGAACGGTACAAAAGGACAGAGTATTGAGATTGTTTAAAACCGGTTTTTCCGTGTTTGCTTTTTCGTTTTTGGCAGTGTACATTGTAAATATACCGAAATATGTAATCGATGTACTCTTATCAGATTCCTTTCAGACCATTTTTGGAATCATAGTAATGCCGGGAACGGTTATGAGTCTGTGTGGACAGTATATTCTTGCGCCGATGCTAACGGAGATCGTGGAATGTTATAATTTGAAAAATTATGGAAAATTTAAAAAAATTATAAATAAAATTGTTATGATCCTGCTGGCGCTAGGTGTGATTGTAGAGATTGGTGCTGCGTTACTTGGAATTCCGGTTTTAAGTCTGGTATATGCAATTGATCTGAAGGCGTATAAGCTTGATCTGTTGTGTATTATTTTTGGGGCAATTTTATATGCAGTTGCTGGTGTATATTCAACGGCACTCATCACCATGAGAAAAAATAATATGCAGCTGGCAATTTATCTGGCAGATTCTGTTGCAGGCGTCATTGTATGTTACGCTTTGATATCTGTATGGGGAATTCACGGGGCAACGGCAGGATACGTGGTTACGATGATGCTTCATGGACTGTTGTATTGGATATATTATGCAATCGAATATAGGAAGATGGCAAAAGGCTGTTAGAAAATATAAGGAGAGTCTTGGAATGAAAAAAGTAAATATACTGATGCCGACATATAATGGAGAAAAATATTTAAGATGTCAGCTTGACAGTATTCTGGCGCAGACATATAAAAATATTGATATTTATATCAGAGATGATGAATCAACAGATAACACAATACAGATTATAGATGAATATTGTGCGAAGGAATATGAAGGAATACGTTTTATAAAAGTAGATTCCAATGGGAAGAATCTTGGATATCCGGATTGCTTTTGGGAACTGGTGAGGAGCGCAGATGATGCAGATTATTATTCTTTTGGTGATCAGGATGACTGGTGGGATCCGAGAAAAATTGAGCTGGCGGTAAAAAGTCTGGAAAAAGTTCCGGAAGGAAAACCGGCAATGACATATTGTGCATTTGATTATTATGATCAGAATATGAAGTTCATAAGAAAAGGGGACAACTACGACGGACAGCTAAGTTTTGAAAAAGGAATGTATTATACATTTGCACCGGGATTTACACAGGTTGTAAACAGAGCACTCATTCAGACTTTGGATATAGACTATATCTTTGGAAAAGGGCTTGCACACGATATCTGGTGTCAGTGGATTGCAACATCTATGGGAATGATTATTCCAGAAAAGCAGATACTTGCAAAATACAGACGGCACAGTAGTGCGGTGACATCTGCAAATGCAAGTGTTGCGGCATCGGTAAAAAGATGGCTTGAAAAAGAAATTCTTGGAGATGAAATGATAAAATGGAAGCGGAGTCTGTGCTGTTTTATTAAGGAATATTATAAAAATGTAAAAGAACAGGAAAAGAAGACGTTACAGATATTTGCAAATAATAAAAAGACAATGGGTATTCGTCTGAAAAAGGTTTTTTATAGAAAGCGGCTGCGTCCGACACTGGGAGGGGAAGCTGCACTTAGAGTATTGTTTTTGATTGGAAAATGTTAAGGGAGATAGGATATGAATATTGTATATACGGTGGATAACAAGTTTGTGCCGCAGCTTGTGACCTGTATCTGTTCTGTATGTGAGAATAATAAAAAAGAAGAGATTATATTTTATGTAGTTTCAAAGGGAATCAGTAAAGGAAATAAAGCAAGGCTTGAAAGTTATGTAGAGAGTTATAGACAAAAAATTTCCATTATAGAGCTTGGTGATGTAAAGAATTATATAGAGTTTGAATTCGATACAAGCAGTTGGAACGATATTGTACTGGCAAGGCTTGTCTTTGACCGTCTCCTTCCAGAAACGGTAGAAAAGGTTTTGTATCTGGATGGAGATACGATGGTAAGAGGAAATCTTCATAAATTGTGGCAGACAGATCTCAGTGATTATGTATTGGGGGCAGCGATTGAACCAACTGCAAATGAAGAGAGAAAGCATGCGATTGGTCTTCGTTCGGATGAACCGTATTACAATGCGGGTGTCCTTTTCATCAATATGAAAAAGTGGAGAGAGATGAATGCAGGTAAGATGGTTCTGGATTTTTACCAGATGCATAATGGAAAATTATTTGCAAATGATCAGTGTGCGATTAATGGGGCATTGAAGAACTATATTTTGCAGATACCGGTAAGTTATAATTTCTGCAATACATACAGATTCTATCCGTATAAGACTTTGGTGAAGATGACAAGTCCTGCAAAATTCTGTACACATCAGGAATATGAAGCTATGAAAAAGAATCCAATGATCATACACTTCCTGGGAGAGGAAAGACCATGGAGAGTTGGAAATAAGCATACATATACGAAAGAGTATATGAAATACTGGAATAAGACGCCATGGAAAGAAAGTGAACTGGAATATGGCTGGGAAAGATATTTTAAAGCATTTAATCTGTTTAATTTGATGATGAAGCCGTTCCCATATTTACGGTTTAAAATTATGGATAAATTAATCCCGGTCTTTATCAGACATAGAAAAAAGAGCTAAAAAGAGGAAGATAAAATGGATAAGTCATTAAAACTAGATAAAATGGCCTGTACAGTGATGATTGTGATAGGTCTTCTGATATCATTTCTGATTCCAACCTGGCAGACGCCGGATGAACCGGCGCATCTTCTCATGATTGCACAGTCGGTTCATAACGAGAAGTTGTCTGAGAATATAGAAAAAGAGATTGGCAGTAATGATGGAGAACTACAATTTGTTAAGTTTGGAGAAAAAGTAAATAAATCGAAATTCAAAAAGGCAATGACGAAAAGTCCGAAATATACAAGAACGGAAATGATGCCAAAGGGGATATCGGTAAGTATTGTGAAACATTTGCCAGCAACCGTTGGTATTTATCTTGGATTGATGATTGGACTTCCGTCATACTGGGTGTTACAGCTTGGAGAAGTATTTGCGTTATTGTTTTATTTGTATATATGTTACAGGGCATTGCGGTATATTCCGGTGAAAAAAGAAGTGATGTTTCTGATCATGATGTCTCCGGTGGCGATTCAGCAAGCTGGAAGCCTTGGATATGATGCAGTACTTCTTCCACTTTGTTTTCTGTTCATTTCGTATGTGATGTATCTGGATTTTAGCAGTGAGAAGATAGAACTGAAAAATATGGCAGCATTGCTTATAATACTTGGATTTATCACATACTTGAAAGTACCATATTTCTTTCTGGCGATTATGTGTCTGACACTGCCACTTGGAAAAATGAAGATACAGATAGGCCGTTTGGAGATTAATGAAGCATTTATTGTAAAATGGAGAAAAATCATAATTCCGGCAGGTATGGTGGTATTTGTTGCAGGGGTATATGTGTTCAGACATAATGTATGGATACAGATTATATACGGTATGGTAGCAGAACCGAGAAGAGGTCTGTATCTGCTGAAGGAGACTATTGCAACGTGGCATCAATATATTATAATTTCCACAGTTGGAAATTTTGGATGGCTGGATACACCGATGCGCTATAGTGTTGTAATTGCGGTGTATATACTTTTTCTTGTGTTTGCATTTATCAATTCGGATAAGGAGAAGAAAAAGAGTTTTTCTATAGGTGGAGCAGTTATCGTATGGGGAACATTTTTGGTTATGACGCTGCTTGTTATGTTGTCGATGGTAAATCATACGATTATGGTAATCTTATTTGGCGCTGAGAATCTGAACAAGACTTATCATATCAGGGAAGCTTTGTATCAGATACCATATATAGGGGGACTTCAGGGAAGGTATTTTATTCCGTTTATTCCATTGATGTTCCTGCCAGTTCCACAGGTGAAACAGGTAAAGAGAAGTAGTATGATTGTAATCATTAGTGTATTTCAGATATTTATATATGGATATTCTATAGCACTATTATTGAGAAGATACTGGATGTAAATTTTATATACTTAAAGGGAGGTAGCTATGCTATCAAGAATACGACAGAAGTTGCTGGGTATAAAATACAATTTGGATGTTTTTGAACAAGACGGTGACATGTTGACAATAAAAGGATGGATATTTTCTGAAAAATACAAGATAGGAAATGTACATTTTGTCATTAAAGATCAGACCGGAAAAGAATTTCAAATCAAAGGAAGATATAAAATCCGCAGAAATGATGTGTATCAGGTTTTTAAAGCGGACCGCGCAAAGAAAAGTGGATTTTATGCAATGGCACTTGTAGAAAATTCGGAAGGCTATGATGCGTGGATTGCGTTTGAAGCAAAGAAAAAAGAGTATCGTTTTTACTTGGGAAAAATCACAGATTGTATGAAAAAGTCTAAAAATCTTCCGCCGAGAATTACAGAGATTGAGATGGCAGATGAAGGAATTGATATTACTTCAATGTTGAAAAAGCAGAAGGATTATAAGTTTGAATTCCCGGAAGAACTTTATTCAGAATGTGTGGATATTATTGTTCCGGTATATAATGGATATCGTTTCCTGGACAAATTGTTAAGTACCATTTCGCTTACAAAGATGAGATACAGACTGGTTTTGATTAATGACAAGAGTCCGGATGAACGTGTACTAGTTAAACTCGAAGAATATGCAAAAGATAAAGACAATGTTATTTTATTAAATAATGAAGAAAATCTTGGCTTTTTACAGACTGTAAATCGTGGATTTGATCTTGGCGAACATCATATAGCACTGGTAAATACAGACGTTGAACTTCCGGAATTTTGGCTGGAACGTTTGATGCTTCCGATTTTCCAGAACGAACAGGTTGCTTCAACGACACCATATACAACATGCGGTACTGTGTGTAGTTTCCCTGAATTTGGAAAGGATAATAAATTATTCCTTGGATTGGATGTACAGCAAATCGATGAGGAATTTATCAATGTTCCTCCAAAATATACAGAAATGCCGACTGGTGTTGGATATTGTATGGGAATGAACCGAAAAGTATTAAAAGAGATTGGAAAGTTTGATACAATTTTTGGAAAAGGCTATGCTGAGGAAAATGACTGGTGTCAGAGAGCTATTGAAGCAGGATATAAGAATGTACAGGTGGAAAATCTTTTCGTCTTCCATAATCACGGTGGAAGCTTTTTAAGTGAGGATAAAAAACGTTTTCTGGAAGAACATGAGAAGATTCTTCTAAAAAAGCATCCATATTATAAAAAAGATATCGATAAATATTGTACTCTGGATCCGAATAAAGAGATTCGGGAATTTATAAAGCTTAAATTGATCAAACGCTATACAGATTGCGAGACAATTCTGGCATTTGATCATAGCCTTGGTGGAGGAGCGACCAAATATCTGATTGGAAAGAAGAATATCTGTCTTAAAGAAGGAAAGAGATTCATTACGGTTCGATTTGATTATATTAAGTCATCCTATGTTATCAATTATTGTTATGAGAATTATGAAGTGAAGTTATATGTAAAATCTCGTAAAGAATTGATGGATATACTTGTGTATTTTGAAATTGATGAAATATGGATCAATGAACTGGTTACGTATCCGGATCTTTATGAAGTATTGAAAGATATTCGTGGGTTTGCCCAAATGTATAATGTCAGGATCAAAATGTTGATTCATGATTTCTTTGCAGTATGTCCGACCATTAACCTGTTGGATTATAAAGAAGAATATTGTGCATTGCCGTCATGCAAGACGTGTAATGAATGTCTGAAGCGCGTACATTCTATACAATCATTGGAATATGAATCTATGGAGACATGGAGAAAAGAGTGGAAAGAATTCCTGGTTGCATGTAATGAAGTTGTTGTATTTTCGAATGATTCAAAAAACATTGTGGAAAAAGCTTTTGGAAAACTGGAGAATATAGAAGTTATACCTCATCAGATTGACTTTATACCGGTACTAAATAAAACTCACAAAACAACAAAGACATTGAATATTGGTTTGTTGGGAATCCTGACCAAACATAAAGGAAGACGGATTGTTGCAGAGATGGTAAAACATATTGAACAGGAGAATCTGAACATTCGGATTATTCTGATCGGAAGCTCTTCAAAAGAGATAAAAAGTCCTGTGTTTAAGCAGACGGGAACGTATACAAGAGATAGCATTCCAAGATTAGTTTTAGAAAATGATATCGATGTTTTCCTGATTCCGTCTATCTGGCCAGAGACATTCTCTTACACAACAGAAGAGATTATGACAATGAAGATGCCAGTGATGTGTTTTGATATAGGAGCGCCGGCGGAACGTGTGAAGAAGTATGAACAGGGAACTATCATTCCGGAAATGTCTGCAGAAGCTGTTCTGGATACAGTGAAGAACAACAAAAAGATACAGGAGTTGTTAAGGAAGAAACATATTAAGAGAAAAGTATTATTTGTTGTAGAAGAAGTAACGTTTTCTTCAAGATACAGAGTGGACCATTTGAGAGAACAGCTATGGCAGAAAGGAATAGATTCTGAGTGCATTACACTTGCAAAAATTGAAAGATGTAAGATGGATAGCTATACGGATGTAGTTGTGTATAGAAGTTCTAAGACAGAAATTATTCGAAAGCTAGTGGAAAAAGCACATCGTAAGGGTGTAAGAGTATATTACGATATTGATGATTATATCTTCGATTATCCGGCAATTCGTAATCTGAAATTTCTGGAAGGGGAAGATTATGAAGGCTTTGAAAAATATTCCAAAAATATTTACCGCACCATGTGCCTGATGGATGGTTTTATGGTGTCAACGGTAAATCTGAAACATGCAATAGAAAAGAAATTTCCGGATAAGGAAGTGTTAATTAATCGCAATGTTGCAAGTATGGAGATGCTGACACTTTCCTTATGCACGAAAAAAGAAAAATCAGAGAAGATACGCCTTGGATATTTTAGTGGTTCAAAGACTCATAATGAAGACTTTGAAAGCATCAAAGATGTATTGATTTCATTAATGGAGAAGAATCCGAATGTATATCTGCTAATTGGTGGTCAGATTGAACTGCCACTGGAATTCAATTCCGTAAAAGACCGTATTGAAAAATTTGATTTCGTTTCATGGAAAAAATTACCAAATCTGATTGCCAAAGCTGATATTAATCTGATGCCGCTTGAAGATACATTTTTCCATGCATGCAAATCCGAAAATAAATGGATGGAAGCTGCATTGGTACATGTTCCGACAATTGCGTCTTGGAACAGTGAGCTTGCAGGAGCCATTGAAGACGGGGTGAATGGATATCTCTGTAAAGATATGCAGGAATGGAATGATAAATTACAGAACTTAATCAGTGATGAAAAACTGCGAAAAGATCTGGCAGAATGCGCACATGAACGTGTATTGGAACGATATACAACCTATACGCTGGAACCAGAAGTTTTAAAATTTTTCACGGAATAAAAGAGTTAAATGAGCAGTATTCACTGCTCATTTCTTTTAAAGACCAAACGGGAGGAAACAAGGTTGAATAATAAAATTGTTCGTGGAATGAAGAAAATCTGGAAAAACGGACTGTATGGGACGATAAAAAACTACAATGAAAAAAAAGAGACACAAAAGATATTGCTGGATACAGTCCGCAAATATCATATGATCAGTGAATCAGAACGAGAAGAGCAGAAACGTAGCGTATTTGCTGATGCACCGTGTATCAGTATTATTACGCCTTTATATAATACCCCGATTAGTTTCTTGGAGGAGTTGCTAAAATCAGTTCAGAACCAGACATATGAGAACTGGGAATTCTGTCTGGCAGATGGAAGTGACGAAGAACATACACTGGTTGGGAAGATATGTCGGGAATATGCTGCAAAAGATGTAAGAATTAAATACAAAAAACTTGAAAAGAACGATGGAATTGTAGGAAATACGAATCAGGCTGTCAGAATGGCCTCAGGAGCGTATTGTGGCATGCTGGATCATGATGATCTGCTGCATGAATCAGCACTGTATGAATGTGTAAAAGAGATACAAAAAGGTGCGGATTTCATATATACGGATGAAATGAAATTTTCAGAAGATCCTAGTATGTCTACAGATATTGTATGTAAGTCAGGATTTGGGAAAGATGAACTGAGATCTCACAATTATATCTGTCATTTTGTTGTCTTCAAAAAAAGTCTTCTGGATGGCATGAAGGAATTGTATCGGAAAGAATGTGAAGGCAGTCAGGACTATGATATGGTCCTAAGGCTTACAGAACGCGCAAAAAAAGTATCGCACATTCCAAAGATTCTTTATTACTGGAGAGTGCATGCAGGTTCTGTTGCAATGGATTTGTCCGTAAAGCAATATGCGGTGGATGCGGCAAAGAGTGCAATTACCGGACAACTGGAAAGATCCGGAGAAACAGGAACAGTTGAGTGTAACTTTCCATATGAGACAATATACAGAATTAGATATGATATAAAAGAAAAACCAGTAGTCAGTATTTATCTATGGGGAGAAGAGAAGGCGGCTGAAAACTGGGAGAAGATGAAAGAACAAATGGAACTTCTTCTGAAAAAGACCAGTTACAGACCATTGGAAATAATCCTTCCGTTAGAAAAGACACCAGAAACAATCCCATGCGAAAAGATGTTAAAAGAACAGGTGAAGCTGATTACATGTGAAAAAAATCAGAAAGAAAACTGGTATGGATGGATGAAAAGAGCAGGGGAAAAAGGATCTGGAGATTACAGAATCTGTCTGAACCACTGGTGTTATCCAAAGAGTACAGACTGGATCGAAGAGATGCTTATGTATGCCATGAGAAATGATGTGGGAGTAGTAGGCGCGAAGATTATGGATAACAAAGAAAATATCTGCTTTGGCGGCGCCGTACTGGATAGAGATTCTGCAAATAGAATACACGTGGTAAACGCTGGATTGCCGGACCGAGAACAGGGATATGAGGCCAATATGAGACATGTGAGAAATACGTCCATACTAACAGGAATTTGTATGATGGTATCGGAGAAACATATGGATGAACTGGAAGATTTTGAGGAAGCGATGGATGGCTGTGCAGACGCAGATCTTTGTATGCGCAGTAAAGAAAAAGGTCTGTGGAATGTATGGGATTGCTTTGCTGAAATGTATTATACAGGAAAAAATAGTATAGATGATTTCTGGAATGAGAATAAAAACTGGCAGGAAAAATGGAAAAAACAGATAGAGCAGGTAGATGAATACTATCATCCACTGCTGAAACAGCTGAAGAAAATGTAGGTGATAGGATGGGAGCAGCTCGTTTGATTAAAAAAGCATTTGTTACAGTCCGTGATGAAGGTGTAACCGGATGCACAAAAAAAACAAAGGGTTATATAGAAAAGCAGATAAAAAAGAGAAAAAAAGTAGAAAAAGAATATAAAGATATACTTTTTATCAGCGGATGTGGGGAAGACCTTCCTCATCCATGGAGATACCGGGTAAAGCATCAAAGAGAACAGCTTGAGGCGTACCGGTATGCAACGGATGAAGTTTACTTCAGAGAACTTGAACTGGACATGGTACGTTATTACCGTGCATTTGTGTTCTTTCGCTGCCCGGAAACAGAAGTAATCCGGGAGTTTGTCGCGGTGGCAAAAGAACTGAATAAGAAAGTGATTTACGATATTGATGATCTTGTTGTTGATACGGCGTATACGGATCAGATACCGTTTGTGGCAGCGATGAAAGCAGAAGATAAAAAAGCCTATGATGCAAATGTAATGGATATGCAAAAGCTTTTAAAAGAATCAGATTTTGCAATCACAACAACGGGGCGTCTGGAAATGGAACTGCGAAACTATGTTCCAAAGGTTTATCTGAATCGAAATGTAGCGTCGGAAGAAATGGTGGCATTGTCGAAACAGGCATGGAAAAATGTGAAAAAAGAGGACGGAATTACCAGAATCGGATATTTTAGTGGAAGTATTACGCATAATGCAGATTTTGAAATGATTCTGCCGGTGTTGGAAGAGGTACTGGAAGTACATACAGACGTAGAATTATATCTGGCCGGAGAACTGGACCTTCCGGAAGAATTAAAAAAATATCAGGAACGCATCAAGAAGGTACCGTTTGGAGATTGGAGAAAACTTCCTGAAATAATCGCACAGATGGATATAAACCTTGCACCATTGGAAGAGACAATTTTTAATGAAGCGAAATCTGAGAATAAATGGACAGAGGCCGCACTTGTAAAAGTGGTAACAATTGCAAGTGATGTGGGAGCATTTCATGATTGCATGGAAGACGGAAGAACAGGACTGCTTTGTAACAGCAAAGATGAGTGGAAAAAAGCTTTGGAGAAAATGATTGAATGTCCTCAGGAACGAAGAAGAATAGCTGAAAATGCATATCAGGAATGTGTGAAAGGACATGCAACATTTAAAACTGGACGGAATATATGGAAGATCATGGAGGAAGAACTTACAGAAAATTACATTTTTGTACTTCCCGGGCTGGAGATCAGTGGTGGAATTAAAGTTGCGTTGAAACATGCGGCTATGTTGCAAAGAGCAGGAAAAGATGTTATGCTCTTTGCGCTTAGCACAGAGGAAAAATGGTGTGAGTTTGACGGATGTAGATTCCCGGTAATCAGTCTTGAAGATACCAGATGTTCTGGAAAAGCCGATTACATGATCGCGACGATGTGGACAACGGTAGAAAAGATTGAAAACTACACAAGGGCCAGTCATAAATATTACCTGGTTCAGAATTTTGAAACGGATTTTTATGAAGAAAACCATCCGCTTAGAAAGCTGGCAAATCAGTCGTATATGCCAGCAGATGGTGTGGAATTTTTGACGATATCAAGATGGTGCCAGGAGTGGCTGTTAGAAGATTATGGTCATCGGTGTGCCTATGCACCAAATGGACTGGAAACAGAACGATTCCCTGTCAGGCGGAGAAATCTGAATGGAAAAATCCGTATATTGATCGAGGGAGACTGTGCGGTAGACTACAAAAATGTAGATGAATCTTTTGGAGTGACAAACGGACTTGATAAAGACAGATTTGAAATCTGGTACATGTCCTATAATGCACAGCCAAAAGAAACTTACCGTGTAGATCGTTTCTTCCACAAAGTACCGTATGAGAAGGTCCCGGAAATATATGAGCAGTGTGACATTTTGTTGAAAACCAGTCTTCTGGAAAGCTTTTCATACCCACCACTTGAAATGATGGCTACCGGAGGGTATGTTCTGGCCGTTCCAAACGGGGGAAATGTAGAATATCTGAAAGATCATGAAAACTGCCTGTTATATGATGCAGGGAATATTGCACAGGCAAGAGAAAAACTGGAGGAACTGATACGTGACGAGAAGATCCAGGAGAAGCTTTATCAGAACGGGCTGTCTGTGGCAGCTGAAAGAGACTGGAAGAATGTTGAAGGTGAGATCCTTAGAATGTATCAGGTAAAATAAACCGATACTTGTTTAATAGAGAAAGAAATGCTATACTAAAAAAGATTGTTCAATTATAACAGATAAAGTTGGAGGAATAATTGTGACGAGGTATATACAAAATTTTAAAAAGTTTCAGCCACTGTTAAGTGAGCTGATCGCACGAGATATCAAAGTAAAATACAGAAAATCCGTGCTGGGTGTTTTATGGACATTACTGAATCCGCTCTTTATGATGATTGTATTGTCTGTGGTATTTTCGAACCTGTTTAAATTTGACGTAGAGTATTTTCCGGTATATTTGCTGAGTGGTCAGCTGATATTTAATTTTTACTCAGAAGTAACGACTACATCAATGTCAGCAATCATAGATAATGGACCATTGATTAAAAAAGTTTATGTGCCAAAATATTTGTTTATTCTAGCAAGAACCTTTTCAAGTACAATTAACCTGCTTGCATCTTTCACAGCATTGATCTGCGTAATGGTAGCGATGCGTGTGGAACTGCATTATACAGTATTACTTGTACCAATCCCGCTGTTTTTTATCGTGGCATTTTCACTGGGGGTAGGATTGTTATTATCGGCAATTACTGTAAAATTCCGTGATATCATGCATTTGTATTCAGTATTTGTTACTGCATTGATGTATCTGACACCGGTTATTTATCCGATGTCCATACTTCCGGAATGGTTAAAGCCAATTGTATTGCTGAATCCGATTACGAATATTTTACAGATGTTCAGGAATGTTATGATGTATAATACACTTCCGAGTCTGAGTTCAATCGCAATTGCATTAATTGAATGCGGAGTTATGCTGGTAATCGGTTTATATGTCTTCTACAAGAGACAGGATAGCTTTATTTTGGATATATAAGGAGAACATTATGGAAAATCAAGAAATTATCAAGGTAGAGCATGTATCGATGCGGTTTAGCCTCGCATCAGAAAAAGTAACCAGTTTTAAAGAATATGTGATCAAAACTGCAAAAAAGCAGCTTTCATATGGAGAGTTCTGGGCATTGAAGGATGTAAGCTTCAGTATCAATAAAGGAGATGCACTGGGATTGATCGGACTGAACGGAAGTGGAAAAAGTACAATGTTAAAAGTAATTGCCGGTGTGTTAAAGCCGACAAAGGGCAGTGTACAGATCGGTGGTTCGGTAGCACCACTGATTGAGCTTGGGGCAGGATTTGACTATGATCTGACGGCGGAAGAAAATGTATATCTGAATGGCGCACTTCTTGGATACTCAAGACAGGAGATGCAGAAACACTATGAGGATATTGTAGAATTCTCGGAACTGAAGGATTTTATGAATGTTCCAGTAAAGAATTTTTCTTCCGGAATGATATCCAGACTTGCATTCTCGATTGCAACAATTGGAATTCCGGATATTTTGATTGTCGATGAAGTATTGTCTGTAGGCGATTTCAGATTTCAGGAAAAATGTAAAAACCGTATCAAACATATGTTGGATCAGGGAACAACACTGTTGTTTGTTTCCCATAGTATTGAACAGGTAGAAGAACTGTGTAATAAAGTCGTATGGTTAGACAAAGGAACCGTAAAGATGTTTGGAGATTCTAAGAATATTGCAGAAATATACAGTGCTTCATAGGATAGGAGTATATCGAAACAATGAAATCAAAAATAAAAACAATTATTTTAATTTTAGTTATTTTAGCATTGGCCGGAGTTTATGCGGTTATAGATAAGCCGGTATCTTTTTATAATACAAGCTGTGATACTAGTAAATTTTTATCGATCCCTCTGGAAGAAGGAAAACAGATTTCGCAGAATTTTCAGTGTAAAGAAGAAAAACTGGATGGAATGGCAATCAAGCTGTCTGCAGATAACATCCAGGATAAGAGTCAGGCTGTGATTTCCTATGAAGTAGTGGATCAGGAATCTGGAGATTGTGTTGCACAAGGAGAAGAAAACCTTGGGAAATTGCGCAGCGGCAAATTCTTTAAGCTTAAGTTTGATACTGTTGTAAACACAAAGGGAAAGAATTATACATTCAATCTGGTCGTGAAAAACAGTGCAATGGGTACTGTGCAGGTATTCTATACACCGGGAGCAGATAATACCGCAACATTAACTTATGATGGAAATGCAATTGACGGAGTGGGGGTTATGCGTTCGCTGACACATCGTTTCGATCTCGAAACATATATTGTGACATTATGTTTTGCTGCTTATATCATTCTGTTTATGAGATGGCTTTATAAATTGTTTAAATAAAAGGCAGGGCAGATAATTATCTGCCTTCTTTTTGTATTACGACAGAGTATGGAACGAAAACTGTTCCAGAGAGGTAAAGTAGGTGGAATTGTGCAAAATCGAATTAGTAAATATATAGAATCATATGGAATCGGAAAAACACTGGGCATCATATATCAAAAGCTTACAAAAGAGAACAAGAAGCGTTATGATCTGTGGCGGAAGAACCACGAGATGTCAGAAGAAGTTTTGGAAAAGCAGAGAAATCACAAATTTGTGTGGGAGCCGAAATTCAGTATTGTGGTACCATTATATAGAACCAATGAACGATATCTGCAGGAACTGATTGATTCGGTTAGGAAACAGACCTATAGCAACTGGGAATTGTGTCTGTCGGATGGAAGTGGAAAAAATTCACCGCTAAAACAGATGCTGTGCGAATTTGAGAAGATGGATAAAAGAATCCATGTGACTGACAAAGAGTGTCAGATGCAGATTTCCCAGAATACCAATGAAGGGATTGCAATTGCATCCGGAGATTATATTGTGTTTGCAGATCATGATGACTTACTGGCACCAAATGCGCTATATGAATGTGCAGCTGTTTTTGAACAGTATCCAGAAATAGAGATGATATATTCGGATGAAGACAAAATTTCCATGGATGGGCAGCAGCTTTTTGAGCCACATTTTAAACCAGATTACAATCCGGATCTTTTGTGTTCGGTAAATTATTTCTGTCATCTGGTGGTGGTAAGTAAAAGATTAATGGAAAGAGTAAAAGGACTGGATCCTCAGTTTAACGGAGCACAGGATTATGACTTTGTCCTTAGATGTACAGAAAATACCGGAAATATCTATCATATACCGGATATTTTATATCACTGGCGGGCACATATGGATTCCACAGCGGAGAATCCAGAGAGTAAACGATATGCATTCGAGGCTGGAAAAAGAGCAGTACAGGCGCATTATGAACGGATTGGCAGAAAAAATGCAATCGTGGAGGAGACGGAAAATCCGGGTCTGTACCGTACCAGATATCAGATAAAAGAAGAACCAAAGGTATCTGTAATCATAGAATACAGAGAAAGCAAAGAAAAACTGGAACGATGTATAAAATCAATAGAATTATCTAATTGGGAAAATTATGAAATTTTGGTGGCAGCAAATCTTGAAGAAGACACAAAAATAGATGGATTAAAAGCATATCTTGAAGCCTTGAAAGAAGAAGGAAGGATTGAAGTAATTTATAATTCGGCCGATAAAACAGAAGCAGAAATAAGAAATAAAACGGCCAAAGAAACTGCAGGATCTTATCTTTTATATTTGTACGGAGATGCAGAACTCGAAGATGGTGACAGCATCCTTGAACTGACAGGAATATGTATGCGAAAGGAAGTGGCATGTGTCGGGGCAAAGATTTGTTTTTCAAAAAATCTTGTGGAGCATGCAGGAGTTGTGCTTGGAATGGAGGATGCGGCTGGATATGCTTTTTATGGAGTGTTAGACGGAGATCATAATTATTTTTCCAGAATGAATACACAGATGGAGTATAGTGCTGTGGCAGGAGCCGGGATTATGGTAAAAAAATCTGTTCTGGAAGAACTAGGTGGATTTGATGAAAAATTTACCGGGGCGTTGGGGATGATTGATTTCTGTCTTCGAGCCGGAGAAAGTGGAAAATTAAGTGTATATACGCCTTATGCCAGAATCTATCATGAAAAGAAAGAAAAAAATCCGGAAAAGACAGAGAAGGAATATTTTAAGCTACGCTGGGATAAAAAGATAAAAAACGGAGATCCCAATTATAATAAAAATCTGTCATTGAAAACAAGTGACTTTCGGATACGGATAGAAAAATCTTGAAGCTGGAACATAAAGGAGGACCAAAATTGAAAGAAAAGACGGAAATGATTTTTGGTGGAAAAATAACGAAGATGGAGGGTATGAATATAGAAGATGATGGCTGTTGGGAATATCAGCAGCCAGACCCACATTTATATATCAGACTTGATGTACCAGTATGTAAGATCAGGATTGCTTATGAAATGGAAGAAGCGATGATGGACGTATCAGATGAACATATGACTGTTTACTACAGCAAGGATGGGGAGGATTATTCAGAAGACAGAACCGTAAAAAGCTGGGTACAGTCTGATAAGGGGGTACAACTGGATATACAGTGGGAAACTCCGGTTCGTTCGATCAGACTGGATCCGGTAGAGTGTACAGGTAAATGCAAGTTCCGATATTTTACTTTGGAAGCACTTGCAGATTTAGAAGACCAGAATGAAAAGGAAAAAGTAATTGTTTTAACCCACGAATTATCCGAAACAGGCGCGCCGATACTTGCCTGTAATATTGCCAGAAAGATGAAAGAAAATGGAAAAGGAGTAACCGTACTGTCACTTTTTCCGGGAAACGGTTATCTGGAAAGCAGATATAGAGAGAGTAAGATTCCATTGATCTGTTTGGGCAGTCATCCACATGCAGAACAGAAATGGATCAGGATAGATCAAAAAGGTGAGCAAAAAGAACTTACGTCAGAAGAGCATTTTGCTCAGGAAATCAAAAAACTTCAAAAAAACGGATATCATACAGTCATTGCAAACACGGTCGTATCAGGTATTTGTATGAAAAAATTAAAGGAATGTGGATTTAAAATCATTTCATTAATTCATGAGATGAAGACGACAATTGAGTATTATGGATTTGTAACACCTGGAAAAAATGTGGCCAAATATGCGGATTACGTAGTATTTCCAAATGAATTTGTAAGAAATGACTTTAAGAACGTTTTTGGAAAGATAAGTGGGAAACCATTTATCCATCCACAGGGGGTATATCTGAAAAAGTGTGAGGAAGAACGGCCGGAAGTATTAAAAAAATATCAGCTTGATGAAAAAGAATATGTTATGAGTTCTGGAACGGCGGAGCTTCGAAAAGGAGTGGATCTGTTTGTCGATGCAGCAATTGTTCTTCTGAATAAAAAAGCGGACATACATTTTGTGTGGACGGGGGAGTTTCAGAATAAAGAATTGGAATGCTGGATGAAAGACCAGATACGCAGAAGCGGATTTGAGGAGAATTTTCATTTTGTTCGATTTGTAAAAGACAGTGAAGAATATGGCCAGATTCTGAAAAATGCAAAAGCATTCTGGGGATTGTCAAGAGAGGATCCATTTCCGTCTACGGTGCTGGAAGCGATGAATAACGAAGTGCCTGTCATAGGTTTTGCCTGTACAGGAGGAATTCATGTGATGCTTTCTGAGGGAAGAGGAATTTTGGTGGATCATTTTGATTTGAAACAGGTTGTGGAAAAAACCTGTAAAATCTTGGATGGGAAAAACCTGAAAAAGAAACATATGACAGCGAAAGCCAGACGCTACGTTCAGGGTCTGAATTTTGAAAATTATGTGGCATTTTTAGAAGAATGTGTAAATCGTGTAGAGAATTAAAATTTATTCACTGAAAAAAGCACATTTTTTGTCGAAAATGAGGAAAATATTATGTCAATATGTTATGATTGAACAAAAGAGGAGGAACGGGTGCTTCAAGTGCCATTCTAAAAGGAGAGAGATGAAAAGGAAAATAGCAATATTACTCGTCGGAAGTATGGTTTTCTCCGGTGTTCCGTTTGTAAATGCGCAGGCAGTAAATGGAACGCAAACCGGAGTAGAAGAACAAACGGTTGAAGAAACCATACCAGACCCGAAAACGAATGAAGAAGTACAAAAAGATGCCGAAAATCAGGAAGAAACAGGTACAGAAGAAGCAGTCGTGGAAAATCAGACAGAAAGTGTGACTGCAGAGGATGATAATGAATTACCGATTGATCCTGCCGATAAGGATGATCCTGAAACCCCGGAAGAAGATCAGGCAAAGAGCCGTCAGGTAGTGAATATTGACAAGGGATGGGAATTTACAGCCAATGATACAACGACGGAAGGTTGGAGTTTCCCAAACGGAGGAGCATCCGGAACCGTAGATCTGCCACATTGCTGGGAATATGTACATCCATCAAAATCATATATTCCACAGTTTAACCAGAAAACCGTGACTTATACCAAAACGGTGGATGTTTCGGAGATAAAGAACAACCATATGTTTTTGAAATTTTACGGATCAGCACGTAATACAGAAGTGCTGATTGATGGTGAAAAAGTAGGAACACATGTTGGAGGGTATTCAGCGTTTGTATTTGATATTTCCGATTATGTAAAGGAAAAAGATCAGATTACAATCACTGCGAATGTAACCAATATGGATACAACATCTATTCCGATTAATGTAGATTATACACAGTGGGGTGGAATTTACAGAGATGTGGAACTGATTTCTACAGAGGATCAGTATATTGCAACAGAAGATTATGGAAATGATGGTATCTATGTGGATTATAGTCTTCAGGGAAATATGGCAGCAGTAAAACTTAGAACAGAACTGTCAAACAAAGCAGAAGAAGCTAAGAATCTGAAACTGGTTACCGAAATTCAGGATGCAGACGGCAATCAGGTGAGTGCGGATGAAAGGACGGTAATGGTAGATGCCGATACAACGGCTGAGTCTTTTGAAACAAATTACCGTATTCCGTCTGTCCATTTGTGGAATGGAACAGAAGATCCATATCTTTATACGATGAAAGTAGAAGTATACGATGAATCAGGAGAAAATCTTCTGGATACCGTATCTAAGGAATTTGGTGTCAGAACCTATGAGATCAAAGATGGAAAATTTTATCTGAATGGCAATGAATACGAAATCCACGGTGTGGGACTTCATCAGGACCGTGAAGGATATGGAAATGCTGTACCGGATGAACTTAAGAAACAGGATCTGGATCTGATGCAGGAGATGGGAGTAAATGCAATTCGTACATCTCATTATCCACATGATCAGTACGTATACGATCAGGCTGACGAAAGAGGTATCATTGTGTACGCAGAGATTCCATATTATCTACTGCTTTCCAATGCAGAATCTTATCAGGATTCCGTAAGAGCGCAATTAAAAGAAATGATCCGTCAGGGATATAATCATCCATCGATTATGATGTGGGGAATCCAGAATGAAGTATATCAGTCAGATAAATTTGCACAGTTTGGCGATGACTTTAAAGTAGATAAAGAAACATTGATCGCATTCAATAAAAGTCTTGCGGAACTGGCGCAAAGTGAAGATGAAAGCAGATATATCGTGCAGGCTGAAATTGACGGAACAGATGAGAATGAAACGGCGGCTGAATGGTCAAGAGATGGAAGAGTAGATTTTACAGGATTAAATCTCTACGTAGGATTCAAAAGCGATGTATCCAGTGCTGGCGAAGAAGGAAGAAAAAAAATTACAGATACATTAAATAAGAAGATTGATAAATATAAAAAAAATTATGGCACAGAAGATACGCCAACTTCGATTATGCTTACGGAATATGGAGCCGGAGCCAATATCAATCAGCATGCAACTGTAGATGAGGATTTCTCATGGAGCGGGAAAGATGAATCAGGAGATAAACATTACGAAGAGTATCAGTCTTATCTATTGGAAACATATTATAAAATGATTCAGGACAGAGGAGATATTCCGGTGAGTTTTGTATGGAACATGTTCGATTTCTCGTGTTACAGAAATGAGGGAGGACTTCCAAGAACAAATACAAAAGGACTCGTCTGTTACGATCATGGAACCAAGAAGGATGCATTTTATTTTTATAAAGCAAACTGGAATCAGAAAGATAAGTTTGTATATCTGACAAGCAGACGCTATACGGAAAGAAAGAAACGTATAGAACAGTTAAAGGTTTATTCTAACTGTGACAAAGTAGAACTTTTTGTAAATAACAAATCCGTTGGCTATGGTGAAAAACAGCAGTCCGGAGTGTTTGTATGGAATGATGTGACGTTGGATGCAGAAAATGAAAATGAAATTCGTGCAGTAGGAACGGTGAATGGAGATTATAAGTCTTATACAGATGAAATTTCCGGTATTACCATTACCCCGGCATCCGTTACATATCAGACCCATATGCAGGACAAAGGGTGGATGGATGAAGTAAAAGACGGAGAGACAGCAGGTATAACCGGAGAGTCTAAGAGAATGGAAGCGTTGAAAGTAAAACTGGAAGATGCCAATTGCGAGGGCTCTGTGGAATATCGTACCCATGTGGAAAACAAAGGCTGGCTTGACTGGGTAAAAGACGGAGAACTTTCCGGAACCAGTGGCGAATCTCTTAGAATGGAAGCTGTTCAGTTAAAATTAACGGGAGAGATTTCGGAGAAATATGATATGTACTATCGTGTACATTCGCAAAATTTCGGCTGGCTTGACTGGGCAAAAAATGGTGAAAAAGCAGGAACTGCCGGATATGGATACCGTCTGGAAGCAATTGAGATCCGGCTTGTGAAAAAAGGCGGCGAGACACCTGGAAAAACAGATAGACCAATGGAACAGAGAATGGTAAAATATCAGACACATGTACAGGACATTGGAAACAGCGGCTGGGTATATGATGGAGAACTGGCAGGAAGTGTTGGAAAATCTAAGAGAATGGAAGCTATCAGTATTCTGCTGCCATCTCTTCTGAATGCAGATGTAAATTACAGTGCACATATACAGGACATTGGCTGGCAGAAAGAAAAGAAAAATGGACAGCTTGCGGGAACGGAAGGACAGTCCAAGCGACTGGAAGCAATCAAAATCAGACTTTCTGGAAAAGAAGCGGATCAATATGATATTTATTATCAGGTACATGCACAGGATTACGGCTGGCTTGGCTGGGCAAAAAATGGAGAAGCCGCCGGAACGGAAGGTTTGTCAAAGCGACTGGAAGCAGTTCGCATTGTAATTGTAAATAAAGGAGATGCAGCTCCTGGAAATACAACAAAACCATTTGTAAAAAAATAGCAGAAAAAATGGCCAGCAGATATTTCTGCTGGCCGTCTTGCTGTTAAATATGCGTGAAAAAGGAGATAGAGCATTCATGAAAAAAGAAGGTTATTACTCATCCGGTGAATTTGCACGTATGGCGCATGTGACTTTGCGGACAATTCGTTATTATGATAAACAGAATATATTAAAACCATCTTATGTAACGGAGGCTGGTGCAAGATTTTATACAGATGAGGATTTTGCAAGACTGCAGCAGATCCTACTGTTGAAATATCTGGGATTTTCGCTGGATGATATCAGAGATATGACCATTGATGATGCGGATTATCATTTCATGCTGAACTCTCTGAATATCCAGCTGAAGCTGGTAAGAGACAGAATTGAACAGATGCAGCTGGTGGAAAAAGCGATTCAGGATACTTCGGAGATGATACAAAAAGAGCATTCTATTGATTGGAGCCAGATGCTGAATCTGATTCACCTGACGGGAATGGAAAAGAGTATGAAGAACCAGTATCAGGATGCATCCAATATATCTGCAAGAATTAATCTTCACAGCTTGTATTCTAAGAATAAACAAGGCTGGTTTTCCTGGGTTTATGAACAGTTGAATATAAAAGAAGGACAGAAAATTCTGGAAATTGGATGTGGAGACGGAACGTTGTGGGCAAAGGATAAGGGAAAACTTCCTGCTCATGTAGAGGTAGTGCTGTCAGATGTTTCGGATGGAATGTTAAGGGATGCCAGACGTACCATCGGGACAACAGATGAGAGATTCCACTTTCGGGTATTTCCGGCACAGAAGATACCGTACGGAGAGAATGAGTTTGACCTTGTGGTTGCAGATCATGTATTGTTTTACTGCGAAGATGTGGAAAAAGCATGCCAGGAGATCAGACGTGTATTAAAGCCAGGAGGGATACTTATCTGTAGCACATATGGGAATGAGCATATGAAAGAAGTAAGTGAACTGGTTGGAAAATTTGATGACAGAATCGTTCTGGCAGCAGAAAAATTGTATGAACGATTTGGAAGAGAAAATGGGGAAGAAATCTTAAAACCATTTTTTGAATGTGTGGAGTGGAAAGAGTATGAAGATTATCTGCTGGTATCAGAACCGGAACCGTTGATTTCCTATATTCTTTCCTGTCATGGCAATCAGGGACAGTATATCCTGGACCGTTATAAAGAATTTCAGTCTTATGTGAGAAAAAAAACAGCTGGAGGCTTTAGGATTACGAAGGATGCAGGTGTTTTTAGCTGCAAAAAATCTTAAGATGTTCTTAAATATTACAAAAAAGTTACAATTTTTGAAAAAAATACTTGAAGGTAACCTAAGGTCATCTTTTATAATGCAATTAAAGTAAGAAAAAAGACTAGAAGAAAAAGACTTGAATAACTGAAGAAGAACTTGAAAACCTATTTATTATAAGAGGAGGTTCCTGAAATGAAAGGAATTATTTTAGCAGGTGGTTCAGGCACACGTCTGTACCCATTAACAATGGTAACTTCAAAACAGTTACTGCCAATCTATGACAAGCCAATGATCTATTATCCGATGTCAGTACTTATGAACGCCGGAATCCGTGATATCCTGATCATCTCAACACCACAGGATACACCAAGATTTAAAGAACTGCTCGGAGATGGACATCAGTTTGGTGTAAATCTGTCTTATGCAGTACAGCCAAGTCCGGATGGACTTGCGCAGGCTTTCATCATCGGTGAAGAATTTATCGGAGATGATACAGTAGCCATGGTTCTTGGAGACAATATCTTTGCAGGACACGGACTGAATAAACGTCTGAAAGCAGCTGTTGAAAATGCAGAATCAGGAAAAGGTGCTACAGTATTCGGATACTACGTAGATGATCCGGAGCGTTTTGGTATCGTAGAATTCGATCATGACGGAAAAGCTATTTCCATCGAAGAAAAACCGGCACAGCCAAAGAGTAATTATTGTGTAACAGGACTTTATTTCTACGACAACAACGTTGTAAAATATGCCAAAGAATTAAAACCAAGTGCACGTGGAGAGCTGGAGATCACAGATCTTAACCGCGTATATCTTGAAAAAGGCAACCTGAATGTAGAACTTCTCGGTCAGGGATTCACATGGCTTGATACAGGTACACATGAAAGCCTTGTTGATGCAACAAACTTTGTTAAGACAGTTGAGACACATCAGCATCGTAAGATCGCATGTCTGGAAGAGATTGCATACCTGAATGGATGGATCAGCAAGGATGAGATCATGGAAGTATATGAAGTGCTGAAGAAAAACCAGTACGGACAGTACTTAAAAGACGTCCTGGATGGAAAATACAGAGAAAATCTGTATTAGAATTTCAGCTGAAATCGAGAATTTAAGATAGCGGACAGGATTCTTTATAGAAAGAATCCTGTATACAATAAAAAGAAAAGAGGAAATAAGAAAATGACAATTATCGTAACCGGAGGAGCCGGATTCATTGGAAGTAACTTTGTATTTCATATGTTAAATAAATACCCAGATTATCGTATCGTTTGTCTGGACTGCCTGACATATGCAGGAAACTTATCTACACTGGAACCAGTTATGGACAACCCGAATTTCCGTTTTGTAAAAGAAAGCATCACAGACCGTGAAGCAGTTTACAAATTATTTGAAGAAGAAAAACCAGACATGGTTGTAAACTTCGCAGCAGAAAGCCACGTAGACCGTTCTATCGAGAACCCGGAAGTATTCCTGGATACAAATATCAAAGGTACAGCAGTACTTATGGATGCATGTAGAAAATATGGTATCAAACGTTACCACCAGGTATCTACAGATGAAGTATACGGAGATCTGCCACTTGACAGACCAGACCTGTTCTTCACAGAGGAGACACCAATTCATACAAGCAGCCCATACAGCTCATCAAAAGCTGCAGCAGACCTGTTAGTTCTTGCTTATCACAGAACATACGGACTGCCTGTAACAATCAGTAGATGTTCTAACAACTACGGACCATATCACTTCCCAGAGAAGCTGATCCCGCTTATGATCGCAAATGCATTAAATGACAAACCGCTTCCGGTATACGGAGAAGGTTTAAATGTACGTGACTGGTTATACGTAGAAGATCACTGCAAAGCAATCGATCTGATCATTCATAACGGAAGAGTCGGAGAAGTATATAACGTAGGTGGACACAACGAAAAGACAAACATCGAGATCGTTAAGATTATCTGTAAAGAACTTGGAAAACCAGAAAGTCTGATTACACATGTAGAAGACCGTAAAGGACACGATATGCGTTACGCAATCGACCCAACTAAGATCCACAACGAACTTGGATGGCTTCCAGAGACAAAATTCGAAGATGGTATCAAAAAGACAATCAAATGGTATCTGGATAATAAAGAATGGTGGGAGACAATCATTTCCGGAGAATACCAGAACTACTATGAAAAAATGTATGCTCATCGAGAGGAGATCAAATAATGAAAGTATTAGTGACAGGTGTTGGCGGACAGCTTGGTCATGATGTAATGAACGAACTTGCAGCTCGTGGATACGAGGGAATTGGTTCTGACATTAAAGAAACATACAGTGGGATCCAGGACGGAACAGCGGTAACAACTATGCCATATGTGCCAATGGATATTACAGATGCAGGATCTGTAGAAAAGGTCCTGACAGAAGCAAAACCGGATGTTGTTGTACACTGTGCAGCATGGACAGCCGTAGATCTTGCAGAAGACGATGACAAGAAAGAAATCGTAAAAGCTGTTAATGCAACAGGAACAAAGAACATTGCAGATGTATGTAAAAAACTGGATTGCAAGATGGTATATATCAGCACAGATTATGTATTCGACGGACAGGGCGAGAAAGCCTGGGAGCCAGACTGCAAAGATTACAAGCCTCTGAATGTATACGGTGAAACAAAACTTGCCGGAGAACTGGCAGTTTCAGAGACACTGGAGAAATACTTTATCGTACGTATTGCGTGGGTATTTGGTAAAAATGGTAAGAACTTCATCAAGACAATGTTAAATGTTGCAAAGACACACGATACATTGAAAGTTGTAAACGACCAGATTGGAACACCAACTTATACATTTGACCTTGCAAGACTTCTTGTAGACATGATTGAAACAGAAAAATATGGTTATTATCATGCAACAAACGAAGGCGGATATATCAGCTGGTATGACTTCACAAAAGAAATCTTTCGTCAGGCAACGGAGCTTGGCCATGAAGAATACAGCGAAGATAAAGTAACAGTTCTTCCTGTAACCACAGAAGAGTATGGTGTATCCAAAGCGGCAAGACCTTTCAATAGCCGCCTGGATAAGAGCAAACTTGTAGAAAATGGATTTACTCCACTTCCGACATGGCAGGATGCACTTGGAAGATATCTGAAAGAAATTGAATTTTAATTATATATATCTTAAAACTAATCTCAGCCACTGTTTGTGGCTGGGATTAAATCACATTTAAATAAGGAGACAGATAAAATGGGACAGATTAAAGTAGAAAAAAATGCAGGCGGAATCCAGGGACTTTGTGTAATTGAACCAACTGTTCATGGAGATGCAAGAGGATACTTTATGGAAACATACAACCAGAAAGATATGGAAGAAGCAGGTCTTACCATGCAGTTTGTACAGGATAACCAGTCAAGCTCTACAAAAGGTGTGTTAAGAGGACTTCACTTCCAGAAAGAGTTCCCACAGGGAAAACTGGTCCGTGTCGTAAAAGGATCTGTATTCGATGTTGCGGTTGACTTAAGAAGTGACAGCGAGACATATGGTAAATGGTTCGGCGTAGAACTGACAGAAGAAAATAAAAAACAGTTCTATATTCCGGAAGGATTCGCACACGGATTCCTGGTATTAAGTGATCTTGCTGAGTTCTGCTACAAATGTACAGACTTCTATCATCCGGGAGATGAAGGCGGACTGGCATGGAATGATCCTGAGATCGGTATTGAATGGCCGACATTGACAGGAGAATATAAAGGAACTGCTTCCGGCGAAGGCTATGCACTGGAAGATGGAACTCCACTGAACTTAAGTGATAAAGACCAGCTGTGGGTGGGATTGAAAGATACATTCCATTTCTAGACATTAAATATAACGAAAATAAGATATTGTTAATGCTTGAAAGGTTTATAAAGTATGTTTATATAGTGCTAATTCATATAATATTAAGAATATAAATATTGCCGAAATGTTAACCGTATGTTACAATGATTCAGATAAAAAGGAAGATTATGTAATTATATGAGAGGATATTCTCTATGAGCAATGGATTAGATTATATAAATATAATAAAAAAAGTATCCCCTTACAATTTAAAGAAGGGGATACTTTATTTGCGTCATTATGGACCCAAAGGCTTTTGGATTAAACTTACTGAACGGTTTCAGAAGACAGATATTGATTATAAAGAATGGCTACAGGAGCACAAACCATCTGAAAAAGAATTAGAAAAGCAAAAAAATCAGGTGTTTGCATATGCGCCAAAGATCAGTGTACTTGTACCAGTATATAATACACCGGAAGAGTTCCTGAAACAGATGATTCAATCTGTGAGAGTACAGACTTATCCAAACTGGGAACTTTGTATTGCCAATGCGAATCCTGCCAATGATAATGTAAGAAGAATCCTTGATATTTGTACAAGAAAAGATTCCAGAATCAAAGTTGTAGATGTGGTGGAAAATGAAGGAATTGCGCAGAATACGAACAGAGCATTGGATATTGCAACGGGGGAATATGTGGGACTGTTGGATCATGATGATTTGTTAGAAGAATCTGCGTTATATGAAATTGTAAAACGCATAAATGAAAATGAAAAGACAGATGTATTATATTCAGATGAGGATAAAGTAACCACCAATCTGGAAGAGTATTTTGCACCCAATTTTAAGCCGGATTTTAATTTGGACATGCTGAGATCGAATAATTACATCTGTCATTTTTTTGTTGCTAAAAAAGAACTGGTAGAAGAGGTGGGAAGGTTTCGGGCAGTGTATAATGGAGCCCAGGATTATGATCTGATTTTGCGCTGTGTGGAAAAAGCAGAACATATTGAGCATATTGCGAAAATTTTGTATCATTGGAGAATTCATCAAGAATCAACGGCGGACAATCCGTTGAGTAAAATGTACGCTTATGATGCTGGCAAGGAGGCAATTGAAGAACACCTGAAGCGTTGTCAGACAGAAGGAGAGGTGTCGCTTACTGATAATCTTGGTTTTTATAGAGTGAAATATAAAATATCGGGAAATCCGTTGATATCTATTCTGATTCCAAATAAGGATCAGAAGGAAACATTGGATAAGTGCTTAAGGTCAATTGAAAAATTGACGGATTACGACAATTATGAAATAATTATTATAGAAAATAACAGTACGGAAAAAGAAACTTTTGAATATTATAATGAGATAAGTAAGAAAGAAAAAATCAGGGTAATATATTGGCAAGGAGAATTTAATTATTCTGCAATTAATAATTTCGGAGCAGGACATGCAAGGGGCGATTATTTGTTACTTTTAAATAATGATATGGAAGTAATAAACGGAGACTGGCTGCAAGAAATGCTATCACACTGCCAGAGAGAAGAAGTAGGTGCAGTAGGTGCAAGGCTCTATTACCCAGATGATACAGTTCAACATGCAGGAATTATAATCGGAATTGGTGGTGTTGCCGGCAGTGTATTTGTTGGAATGAAAAGGGGATATACTGGTTATATGCATAGAGCTTCTATACAACAGGATCTTAGTGCGGTTACGGCGGCATGTATGTTGATTAAGAGGTCTGTGTTTGAAGAAGTTGGTGGGTTGGAAGAAAAACTGCAAATAGCGTTTAATGATGTGGATTTGTGCCTGCGAATTCGCAAAAAAGGATATTTAATTGTATATGACCCATATGTAGAATTATATCATTATGAATCAAAGACAAGAGGACCGGAAGATACAAAAGAAAAAGTAAGAAGGTTTCAAAGTGAGATTGAATATATGCGAAGTCATTGGATTTCAATTCTGAAAAATGGTGATCCGGCATATAATCCGAATCTTACATTGAAAAAATGGGATTATTCTTTAAAGGTAAACTAACGGAGAAAATATGTGCGAAGTAACAATTGTAATACCAAATTATAAAGGAAAAGAATATTTACTACATTGTGTCAGAAGTTTGCATGAAAATGATGATACAGATAAAAAGATTCTGATTGTAGATAATGCATCGGCAGATGGAAGTGTAGAAGAGGTTCAGAAGTTTTATCCAGATGTAGAGTTTATAATGCTAGATAAGAATTGTGGATTTTGCAAGGCAGTGAATATAGGGATAGAAAAAACGGAAACTCCATATGTAATTCTTTTAAATAACGATACTATTATTAAAAAGGATTTTGTGTTCTATCTTTTGCATGCAATCAAAAAAGATCCAAACTTGTTTTCGGTAGAGCCGAAGATGATTCAATATCATGATCAGACAAAAATAGATAGTGCAGGTACTTATTATAATGCTCTGGGGTGGGCATATGCATACGGAAAAGATAAAGATAAAGAGTTATATAATTCTTGCAGAAAAATATTTGCTGCCTGCGGAGGGGCATCTATCTATAAAAGATCAGTGTTTGAAAAGATAGGAATGTTTGATGAAAAGCATTTTGCTTATCTGGAAGATGTAGATATTGGATACCGGGCGAGGATTAAAGGGTTCACGAACGCATATGAACCCAAAGCACAGGTTATACATGTAGGAAGCGCGGCAAGTGGTGCAAGATATAATGGATTTAAGATACGCTTATCTTCAAGAAATAACGTGTATTTGATTTATAAAAATATGCCGGTGTTGCAAATTGTTATTAATTTACCATTTTTATTGATGGGATTTTTGATTAAGTATATCTTCTTCTTGAAAAAAGGATTTGGGAAAATTTATCTGAAAGGATTAAAAGAGGGAATTTTGATGTGCGAAAGAAAAGATAAAGTACATTATGTAAAAGGAACTCTGAAAAATTATATAAAGATACAAATTGAGCTGTGGGTAAATGTACTTAGACGTTTTTTGTAAATAAAAAGATAAAGTTGGTGAAATAAGTTGATTAAGGAAAATCAAAACTTTTTAAATAAAATGCATGTGGTTCTGGATGCTTTTGTGATTGTAATATCGTATATCCTGTCTTGGTATCTACGTTTCAGAAGTGGGATATTTGAGATGGATCCGTGGTATCTGTCTTTGCAAGTTTATATGAGTGTATTGGTATTCATTGTGCCGGGATATCTAATCCTATATTACATTTTTCAATTATATACACCTAAACGTGTAAAAGGAAGAAGACTGGAAGCATGGAATATCTTACAGGCTAATACGATTGGCTTCATGGTATTTATTCTGGTGTTGTATTTCAAACATCAGGCAGATTTTTCCAGAACAATGATATTTGTATTTTACTGTATTAATATTTTTCTGGAAATTGTAGAAAGAAATCTGATAAGGCTGGGACTTCGGAAAATCCGAAGTCAGGGATTTAATCAAAAACATATTCTTCTGATAGGTTACAGCCGGGCGGCAGAACAATATATAGATAGAATTCTTGTTAATCCTGATTGGGGATATAGTGTCAGAGGAATTCTGGCGGATAATGTACCGAGAGGAACGGAATATAAAGGAATAAAAGTGCTTGGAAGAATTGACAATTTGGAGATTGTACTTCCAGAGAACAAATTAGATGAAATTGTTATTACGCTGGGACTTGCGGAATATCACAAACTTGAAAGAATTGTAAAAATGTGCGAAAAGTCCGGGGTGCATACAAAGTTCATACCGGATTATAATAATGTCATACCGACAAAACCATATACAGAGGATCTGCAAGGACTTCCTGTTATAAATATAAGACGGGTTCCATTAAGTGATCCGCTTAATAAGTGGATGAAACGAGGAGTTGATATATTTGGTGCGGTTGTTGCCATTATTTTATTTTCGCCGGTTATGGTGGTCACAGCCGTCATGATAAAAAAAACATCACCGGGGCCGTTGATTTTTTCGCAGGAGAGAGTAGGATTACAGAATAAACCGTTTAAAATGTATAAGTTTCGTTCTATGATCGTCCAAGATGAAAAGAAAGAGAAAAAAGGCTGGACAACAAAAGATGATCCGCGTGTAACAACAGTTGGCCGATTTATAAGAAAAACAAGTATTGATGAATTGCCACAACTTTTTAACGTATTAAGAGGTGATATGAGTCTGGTAGGACCGAGACCGGAACGTCCACAGTTTGTCGAAAAATTTAAAGAAGAAATTCCGCGATACATGATCAAACATCAAGTGCGTCCGGGACTTACAGGATGGGCGCAGGTAAATGGATACAGGGGTGACACATCGATTAAAAAGAGAATAGAACATGATTTATATTATATCGAAAACTGGACACTAGGATTTGATTTTAAAATTATATTTTTAACATTTTTTAAAGGATTTATCAATAAGAATGCCTATTAGCTTTTAAGGAGAAGTCATGAGTGAACAACAAAAAAAGAAGAAGTTAACTAGAAGACAGAGAGAAATACAAAGACAAAGACTGAAAAGGCGAAGAAGACGCAGAGTGACGGTAATGGTGGTCGAAATTATTATTTTATGTCTGCTCAGCGTGACGGTGTTTGCGCTGTTTAAGTTGGGAAAATTGAATCATACAAGCATTTCCAATGTAAAAAACAATGGATTAAAGCAGACTGGGTATACAAATGTAGCGTTGTTTGGCCTGGATTCCAGGGGAAGTGATCTTGGAAAAGGTAACCGGAGCGATACTATTATGATTGCAAGTATCAATAATGAAACAAAAGAAGTAAAATTGGTATCGGTTTACAGAGATACACTTTTAAAACAAAATGGAGAACATTATGATAAAGCAAATGCTGCATATTCTGTTGGGGGTCCGGAGACTGCGGTTAATATGTTGAACGAGAATCTGGACTTAGATATTGAAGATTACGTGGCTGTAAATTTCCTTGCACTCGCAGATGTTGTGGATATGGTTGATGGAATTAATATTGATATGACTCATGATGAGGTGGTACACATGAATAACTATTGTGTAGAAACTTCAAAGGTAACTGGAAAGAAATACAAAAAAATAGTTCCAGAAAAAGCCGGAAATTATCGGTTGAATGGAGTGCAGGCAGTGTCTTATGCAAGAATACGTTATACAGAAGGCGGAGATTATAAAAGAACAGAAAGACAGCGACTGGTACTTGAAAAAGTAATGAATAAATTAAAAAAGCAGGATCTGGTAACAATAAACAAGATTATCGATAAAGTGATGCCGGAGGTATCAACGAGTTTTTCGACGAAAGAAATTCTTCAGCTGGCAACAGGAATCTTTGATTATACATTGGAAGATACACAGGGATTTCCGACCGATTTGGAAACTCCGGAGAAGATTTCTGGATATACCGGTTCATATATTGTGCCAAAAGGATTGGAAGAGAATGTGATAAAATTGCATAAATTCCTTTTCGTGGATGAAAGTTATACGCCAACAGATAAATTACAGGAAATCAGTAATACCCTGATGGATATGACGGAAATATATCCGTCAAGTGATGATGGAAGTGATGAAACATAAGATGAATGAGCAGAAAATAGATGTACTGATTCCTGTTTACTGTCCGGGAAAAGAATTTGAGAGTATGCTGGAACGACTGGAAACACAAAATTATCCCATACATCGAATTATAGTGATGCATACAATAGATGGAAGAAACTTGGATCAATATGTAGAAAAATATAAGAATATCATAATAGTAGAAGTAGAAAAAGAAGAGTTCGATCATGGTGGAACCAGAGATAAGGGAATACGCAGTTCAGAAGCGGATATTATTGTGTGCATGACACAGGATGCATGTCCGGCAGATGATGAATTGATTGCGGAGCTGGTCTGGGCGATGAAAGAACCGGATGTGGAAGTGGCATATGCAAGGCAACTACCGAGACCTGAGGCGTCGATTTTAGAACAATATACACGTCAATTTAATTATCCCAAAGAGAGTTGTATCAAATCACAGGAAGATTTGAGGCAACTCGGAATAAAAACATTTTTT
The DNA here is from genome assembly GCF_977044405.1 of Dorea sp. Taxonomy (NCBI): domain Bacteria; kingdom Bacillati; phylum Bacillota; class Clostridia; order Lachnospirales; family Lachnospiraceae; genus Dorea; species Dorea sp. The sequence continues at coordinate 39,933 of NZ_CDRRQK010000010.1, read as the reverse complement.
TGTTCGAATGTGTGTGCTGCATATGACAGGAAAGCATATATAGAAAATGGCGGATTTGAAAAGAAAACGATATTTAATGAAGATATGATTTATGCAGCAGGTGTTATAAAACGAGGAAAAAAGATTTATTATAATGCAGAAGCAAAAGTAATTCATTCTCATAATTATAATTTCAAACAACAATTGACGAGAAATTTTGATATGGCAGTTTCGCAAGCGCAACATCCAGAGATTTTTGCAAATGTAAGTTCAGAAAAAGAAGGAATGAAACTGGTAAAAAACACAGTGAAATATCTAATTAAAAATAAGCAACCTTTATTGATTGTAAAATTTTTTGTTGATTGTATTGCGAAATATACAGGATATTTTTTGGGGAAAAGGTATAGAAAATTACCTGAAAAATTGTTGCTGAAATGTACAATGAATCCAAGGTATTGGAACTGAAGGCAAAAACACATCGGAAAATGTTGAAATTTGCTTATAAATGGGGTAAGATGAAAAAAGATTTCGTATTAATAAAGGATGAAAGGTGATATTGAAATACAGAAAGGATATGAAAAATGGCGAGAGACGGTCGGAAGAAAGTAAGGCGTAGAGGGCGAAGAAACAAAAATGGTATTGCATCGTGGTCCCTGGGAAAGAAAATAGGATTAACTTTAGGTGGAACATTCCTTGCAGTTGCTTTACTTGGTGTAGTAATTGTGGCAAGTAAGATGAATAAATTAAATACAGAGAAATTGAATACAGAGAAATTGAATATATCTGACGAGGTAAAACATGACGAGGGATATACGAATGTAGCATTATTTGGATTGGATTCAAGAGAAAATGATCTTGGAAAAGGAAATCGTAGTGATACTATTATGATAGCAAGTTTGAATAATGAGACAAAAGAAATAAAAATAGTATCGGTCTATCGTGATACCTTACTTCAATTGGATGATGGAAGTTATAATAAAGCAAATGCGGCATATTCATATGGTGGCGCAGAAGGTGCAGTTTCTATGATTAATAGAAATATGGATCTGAATATTGAAAAATATGTGACAGTAAACTTTAATGCTTTAGTAGATGTTATAGATGCTGTTGGAGGACTGGATATTGATCTGACAGATGATGAAGTGGTACATATGAATAATTATTGTGTAGAAACTTCGAAAGTAACAGGGAAAGATTATGAAAGAATAGAGCCAGAAGTTGCAGGAACATATCATTTGAATGGAGTACAGGCAGTGTCTTATGCAAGAATCCGTTATACAGAAGGTGGTGATTTTAAACGGGCGCAAAGGCAGAGACTTGTATTGAAAAAAATCGCTGATAAAGCACAGAATATGAGTGTGGGAACTGTGAATAAAATTATTGATAGTGTATTTCCACAGATATCTACCAATTTTACTTTAACGGAGATGATTTCATATGCAAAAGATCTTACCAAATATAGTTTTGAAGATTCTATTGGATTTCCTTCTGAGAACACAACGGATTTATTAAATAAAGTAGGAAGTGTAGTAATTCCGAAGACACTTTCATCTAATCTTATGGAGGTACATCAATTTCTGTTCGGAAATGATGGGTATGAAGTGTCAGGAACTGTGCAGGATATTGAAAATGGTATTGCAGATAAGGCATCGGAACGTGCACAGGATGGAACAACTATAGAGGATGATGAGACGCCTGGATCAGCAGGTTATTCGGCGAATGGAACTGCTGGAAATAGTACTGCAGGAACAACTGAGGTAATGAGCAGAAATTATGAAAGTGGAACAACGACATCCGGAACTACAAGGTCTTACGGAGGTGGTACGGCATCGTCAGGTGGGACAACGACATCTGGTACTACAACGTCAGGTGGAACAACGACATCTGGAACTACATCTTCCGGAACGACAACGTCTGGAACTACATCTTCCGGAACAACATCTGGAGAAATATCTGGATCAGCTGGTGGAAGCTCAGAGAGCGGAGCAGGTGAAACAGGAGGAACAACAGAGGAAACAGAATAAATTTTCATAGTTTTATAATAAAAGAAAAAAGGGGTAAGTTACATGAAGAGACTAAAAAAAATATTAGTAACAGTCTTAATGATATGCTTAATGTGTCCATGCATATCAGTGATTACAGAAGCTGCAGAAGCTGAATTGCGCTTTTCGGATCCTTCAACAACGGTTGGAGCTGAGGTTGATGTTACAGTGAAATTATCTTCTGCATCATCTATAAGATCTATGGAAGCAGCATTAGAGTATGATACAAGCTCGTTAAAATTTATCAGTGGTGATAATGCAACTGAAAATGATGGTACAATCAAACTTATGTGGACTGGTTCTGGAACGACTGCAGAATTTGGATTGAAATTTCAGGCGTTACAGGAAGGAAATACTAATATTGAAGTTGCAAGTGCAAAAGGAACAAGCACAGATGGAACAACTTTAGATATTACGGAAGGAAGTTCGGCTATTACAATTGGAGAGGGGGATCCTTCTCTTATTCAGGATAATGCAAGTGATTCGACAGTTGGAACAGATACAACAGATAATGCAAGTGCAGTGACTGTAAAAATTGGAAAAAAAGAATATACAGTCAGCAATGATTTTTCAGACGCTTTGATTCCGGAAGGGTTTACTAGAAATGAAATATCTTTTGAAGGGACCAATTGTCAGGTGATTACACAGGAGTCAAGTGGTACAAATGCGATGTATCTGACAGAGAATGAAAGTGGAGTGGCGGATTTTTATTTGTATAATAATGATGATGGATCATTTTCTCCATTTGAAGAAGTAGAAATTTCAAAAGATCATTATATTATTCCTATTTTAAATGATGGCAAACTTAAGCTTTCGAATCAATATCAGAAAACTACATTAACATTAAATGGAAAAGAATTTGATACATGGCAGGATACGAAGAATGCTGAGTATTATATTATCTATGCGCTCAATTCTAATGGGGAAAAGACAACATATCGTTATGATACATCAGATGGCACTTATCAGAAATATGAACCGGAGACAAGTGAAACTTCGACTATATCTGGAAAGAATGGAAAAGGTCTCTGGGGAAAAGTATTAAATTTCGTAGAGAACTTCCTTGATATCGTAGTAATCATAGCGCTTGCTCTGATTCTGATTCTTGTTTTAGTGTTAATTGTTACATCCGTAAAACTTTATCACAGAGATCTGGAGCTGGATGATCTGTATGATGAATATGGTATTGATATGGATGAAGAAGAGGCTGAATTAAAAGCAAAGAAAAAAGAGGCTAAAGCTGGTAAAAAGGCGGCAAAGAAAGTGCAAAAAGAAGAAGCAAAGAAAGCCCCTAAAAAAGTACAGAAGGAAATTGCTGACGAAGATGAATTCGAAGGCTATAATGACGATGATTTTGATGATGAAGATCCATGGGCTACAGAGAATATAGCTAAAGCGATGAAAGAAGAGCCGGCAAAGAAGAAAATGTCAGAAACAAGACGTCTGGCAGCACAGTCTCTGGATGAATCAGGTCCGGCAATCAGAAAACCAGTGAACAATATTAGTATTCAGGATGATGATTTTGAAGTATTTGCGCCTCTTGATGAAGAAGAGTTTGATAACTTTGAAGGTTATTATGGAGAAGATGACGACGATGATTACGATATGTTCGGAGAGAGTGATTATGATGACGATGACATGTTTGATGAGACGTCAGATCTTCTGAGTAATCATCCGGAAAAGATCAGAAGTCATGCAGAGATGGATGATACATTCAAGATGGATGTTATTGATCTGGATTAATTACAGAATAAGCATTTAATAGTGAATATTAGAACAAAAAAGAACGATAGAATTTATCGTTCTTTTTTGTTGCGTGTCACTAACTGTTTGAAATAATTTTACTAAGAGGCGAAAATGAATAGCCCATATTTTCCCATTTTCGGAGCAATTCATCCAGAATTTCACCGTTGGTTTTAGAAGTGTTGTGAAGTAGAACTATTGCACCGGGATGAATACGGGAAAGTAATTTGTCGAAGGCTTCTTCGTGTGACGGCTGGGCATCAGTCAGCCAGTCGACGTAGGCGAGGCTCCAGAAAAAGGTATGATATCCAAGATCTTTTGCCATCTGAAGATTGTCAGTGCTATATTTGCCCTGTGGAGGGCGGTAATAGCGGGACATAGATTTTCCGGTAATTTCTTTATAAAGAGCAGCAACACTGTCAAGTTCCCTGGCGAAACTTTCGCGGGTGGATATCTGTGACATATCAGGATGATGGAACGTGTGATTACCCACGGTATGCCCTTCTTTTAACATCTGTTTTACAAGATCCGGATTGTCCTGAAGAAAATTACCAACAACAAAGAAGGTGGCAGGAGCATGGTGCTTTTTCAGGGCTTTTAAGATGGCCGGGGTATTTCCGTTTTCATATCCACAGTCGAAGGTCAGGTATAATATCTTTTTTGAAGTATCCTGTGCATAATAGGCATTATATTTTTTCAGGTCATCGATAGAAGTGTTGCCGATGGGCCTTTTTCCTTCTTCCTGGAAACCAAGTCCCCAGTTTTCACAGGCAGCATGTGTAGTTTGAATATTTGTGGAAGAAACATTGACAGAAGAGACAAATCTGGCAAGAATTCCTCCGGAAAAAAAGCAGAAGCTAAAGAAAAGAAGTAAAAGTAATGGTTTATATTTGCGCCAGAGACTAGATGAAGAAAGAGAAGAAGTATCCATAAATCCTCCCGGGAAAAATACGGATTGTTGCCATATATATATGAAAAGATAAGAGAAGAAATGCACGAAGCTTGCAAACAAAATAGATTAATAGTAGTATAGGAAAAGAAAAACAACTAGAGCCTATCTGAAAAATGCAGGAGAGATGATAAGATTCATGAATAATAGAAAAAATACAGAAAAAACGGCAAGTATGATATGCCCGGAGATTCATTACAGAAAGATATCGTCAGGAATCATGATTACGGGTTGTTATGGATGGGACGGAATGGTGGTACTGCCAGATGAGATAGAAGATAAGCCGGTAACTGCCCTGGCGTCCTATACATTTGCCAGTAACAGGGAGGATGAAGGCGAAGAGATATGGTACAATCCGCAAGTGACGGGGAATCTGAGCAGAAACAACAGTCAGACATCAGAAGAATATCCAAGAATTGCGGGAACCACACTTGAGAGTGTCTGGCTTCCCAAATATCTTACAGAAGTTGGAAGATATACATTTTACCGCTGTAGAAATCTGAGAAAGATCAGGCTGGGTAACAGTCTTTTAGATATGGGAGGCGGAGCATTGACAGGATGTCATCTGTCGGAAATAGAAATCGATTTTGAAAATGGAAAAAAGAGCTGCCTGAAATCTATTGCAGAAGAAATGAGGTATCAGCTCCGTGTTAAACTGAATTATCACAAGACAAACGGAGAATATGAAATGACAGAACTCCTTTTCCCGGAGCATTATGAGGAGGCGGTTGAGAATACTCCGGCCAGGATTCTAGAAACCCATCATCATGGAGCGGGAGGTTATTACAGGCAGTGCTTTTATAACCGGGAGCTGGATTATAAAAAATATGATGAAATGTTCTATCATACAGTTGCGGAAGATTCGGAAGAGACGGCAGGAGAACTGGCATTGAACAGACTTCGGTATCCGGTGGACTTATCCGGGAAGAACCAGAATGTGTATGCGGAGTATATAAGAGCGCATTTAAAAACAATAGCTGGCTTACTGGTTCAGAAAGAAGATATAGAAGGAATCCGTTTCCTTGAAAGTGGAAAATTCTGGACGGAAGAAGCGCTTCAGGAGGGAATGAATCAAGCCGGAGAATTGCAGAAAACAGAGACATTGGGAATACTTATGGATATTCGAAGACAATTATTTCCGAAAAAGAAAAAGACATTTGATTTGTAAGAGGCGTATGGAAAAATGAAAAATACGATAGAATCTGATATGCAGGAGCGCATGGAAAATCTGGGAAGAAAGATCTTGATCACAGCAAGAAATGAATTATATATGAAAATGCGTTTTCTGGATGTAGCACTTTCAAGTCTTCCATTTGTGCTAGATACAGGCGCAGAAGGGATGGGAACAGACGGAATGTATCTGTATTATGATCCAAAATATCTGGGAGGGCTTTTCAGAACAGATCGGGTAGCGGTGAACCGCATTTACCTGCATCTGGTATTACATGGTATCTTCCGGCATATGATCCGCAGAAAAGGAAGAGAGGAAAGACTGTATAATCTTGCCTGCGATATCGTGACAGAGTCGATCATCGATGATATGCAGCACCGATGCGTTTTAAAATCCCGGCCGTTGTTAAGAAGAGAGATGTACCGGGAATTAAAAAAAGAGATGAAGACACTGACTGTGGAGCGGGTGTATGAATTCCTGAAGAAAGAACAACTGTCAGAAAATAAAATACTACAATTAGAAACTGAATTCAGAGTGGATGATCATAGCTACTGGCCAAAGGATGAAGATAAGAAGAAGCAGAGCCAGATAGAGAACAAGTGGCAGGATATCAGCGAACACATGGAGACGGAGATGGAGACATTTTCAAGAGAAGCATCCCAGTCATCCGGAAGTCTGATCGATCAGGTTAAAGTAGAAAACAGAGAACGGATGGATTACAGAGAGTTTTTAAGAAAATTTTCTGTATTAAGAGAAGAGATGACAGTAGATCCGGATTCGTTTGATTATACATTTTACAGTTATGGATTATCTATGTATGGGAATATGCCGCTGATCGAACCACAGGAATGGAAAGAAGTCCAGAAGGTGGAAGAATTCGTGATCGTGATTGATACATCGATGTCATGTTCGGGTGAGCTGGTCAGAAAATTTCTGGAAGAAACATATGGTGTGTTAAGCGAAAATGACAGTTTCTTCCGAAAAGTAAATATTCATATTATTCAGTGTGATGATCAGATACAGACAGACCAGAAGATTACCTGTGAAGAAGAACTAAAGTCTTATATGGAAAATCTGGAACTAAAAGGAGAAGGAGGAACCGACTTCCGCCCTGCATTTGCCTATGTAGATGAGCTGATCCATCAGCATGCATTTGAACATCTGCGGGGGATGATCTACTTTACGGATGGACGAGGAATTTATCCGGCGAAACGACCAGCATATGAGGTAGCATTCGTGTTCATGGAAGAAGAGTATGAAGATGTAGATGTACCGCCGTGGGCGATGAAGATTATTTTAGAAAAAGAAACAGAATGACAGAATTCGCCAATTGGAAATGTGAAATACTGACAAACAATCAGAAATACAAGAAAGAGGAAATAAAATGGACATAAAACGGGCAAAAAAAGAAATCAGAGATTCCATTGAAGCATATCTTGCAAAAGATGAATACGGAGATTACATGATACCATCCATCAGACAAAGACCGATTCTTCTGATGGGGCCTCCGGGAATTGGAAAGACACAGGTTATGGAACAGGTCGCAAAAGAGTGCAAGATTGCACTGGTAGCCTATACGATCACCCATCATACCAGACAAAGTGCAGTTGGTCTGCCATTCATAGAAAAAAAGAACTATGGAGGAAAAGAATATGCAGTTACAGAATATACGATGAGTGAGATCATCGCTTCGGTATATGACAAAATGGAAGAGACAGGATTAAAAGAAGGAATCCTGTTCATCGATGAGATTAACTGTGTATCAGAGACACTGGCACCAACGATGCTGCAATTTTTGCAGTGTAAGACCTTCGGCAATCAGAAAATTCCGGAAGGCTGGATCATTGTAGCAGCAGGAAATCCACCGGAATATAATAAGTCGGTCCGTGATTTTGATGTAGTAACACTGGACCGTATCAAGAAGATTGATGTGGATGTAAATTACGATGTATGGAAAGAATATGCTTATCAGGCAGACATTCATCCGGCAATTCTTGCATACTTAGAAATCCGGAAAGACTATTTCTACCGTATGGAGACGACCGTTGACGGGCGGGTGTTTGCTACAGCCAGAGGCTGGGAAGACCTGTCACAGCTTCTGAAAACATATGAAAAATTAGGAAAACAAGCGGACAGAGAAGTTGTCCATCAGTACATCCAGCACTGGAAGATTGCAAAAGATTTCGCAAATTATCTGGAATTATATAGAAAATATAAAAAGGATTATGGTCTGGAAAAGATTATAGAAGGTATTTACAGTAAAGATACATTGGAACGCCTGCAGTACGCAGCATTCGATGAAAGACTCAGTGTTGTAAATATGTTGATCGGGCGTCTGGGAAGCTGCTTTAAAGATTATTTCTTAAAGGACAGATATGTTACGATACTGTACGATTATCTGAAAGTATACAGATCCAGTCTCCAGATTGATCTTGTGGTTTGTGAAGCAAGAGATACTTATGAAAAACTGCGCAAAGAGGAACAGATGACAAAACAGGAAGACCATGTAAGAAAGCAGGTGCTGGATACACTGGAATCTTATGAACAACTGTTAAAAGAAGAACATCTGGAAAAAGAAGAGGCGTTTGAACGTGTCAAAGAAGTGTTTGGAAAAGAAGTTGCAGCACGGGAAGAACTGACAGAACATACACTTAACGCACTGGAACATGCTTTTGAATTCATGGAAGCAGCGTTTGGTGACAGTCAGGAGATGGTATCCTTTGTAACAGAGCTGAATACGAATTACTACAGTATTCAATTTTTAAAGGAAAATGATTGCGATAAGTACTATCAGTATAATAAGAAACTTCTGTTTGACAAACAGCAGGAAGAGATCCTGTCAGAAATGGATGAAATCGAACAGGATCTGAATACTACTTTAAAATAGATGACGATTTAAGAAACCGGTCAGAATATACATGACAGGGAAATGATTAATATGTAAGCTTATATCCGTGCCGGATTTTACGATAGATTTTCCACAGAATAACGGCCGGGAAACTGAGTGCAATATATAAAGAAGATAAAACCCCGACACCACCACCAATAATCATAAGAATTAAAATACCAATATTCATAACAAAAAGTCCTCCTTGTTGATTCGCGCCCTGCAATGGCTTTATATTTGCTTTTGCGAGAGCATATTAAATATATTAAAATATATGATATGAATGGAATTTTGCTTCCGGATATATTGTATGGATTTTACAGGAGAAGATAAAGAGAATGAGAGACTTCTTAACACGGCATGAACAGAAATCGTTATTTCCTTAACAGAGTTTTAGCAAAAGAAGTACATTTACTTTAAAGACGGCAGGTGTTAAAATAAGCAGGGAATATCGTCGGATGCAGCAAAGAGCGTTGAAGTGAGAACAGAACAAAGAACGACGATTGTCACAGAGAAAATAAAAGACAAGATAAAAAGATAACATAAAGGAGAAATTATATGAAATGGAATCAGTTTCGTCTGAAAACGACGACAGAAGCAGAAGATATTGTCAGCAGCATGCTTGCTGATCTTGGAATCGAAGGAGTACAGATTGAGGATAAGATTCCTCTTACCCAGTCAGACAAAGAGCAGATGTTTGTGGATATCCTGCCGGACATGCCGGAAGATGACGGATGTGCTTATCTGACATTCTATCTGGATGAAGATGTGGATAAAAGAGAGATGCTGATGAAAGTCAGACAGGAATTAGAAGAGATGAGAAGCTATGTGAATGTAGGGGAATGCACGATCGAAGAATCCCAGACAGAGGATGTAGACTGGGTGAATAACTGGAAACAATATTTCCACCAGTTCTATATTGATGATATCCTTGTGATTCCATCATGGGAAAATGTAGAAGCAAAAGACAGTGACAAGATGGTGATCCACATTGATCCGGGTACAGCATTTGGAACTGGTATGCATGAGACAACACAGCTTTGTATCCGTCAGCTGAAAAAATACGTAACAGATGACACACTGATCCTGGATGTAGGATGCGGAAGCGGAATCCTCGGCATGCTTGCATTAAAATTCGGAGCAAAATATTCTGTAGGAACAGACCTTGATCCATGTGCCATCGATGCAACATATGAAAATATGGATAATAACGGAATCAGCAGAGACCAGTATGAGGTTATGATCGGAAATATTATCGATGACAAAGAAGTACAGGATAAAGTCGGATATGAAAAATATGATATCGTAGCAGCAAATATTCTGGCAGACGTTCTGGTACCGCTGACACCGGTGATTTTACACCAGCTGAAAAAAGGTGGTATCTATATTACGAGTGGAATCATTGAAGATAAAGAAGAAGTTGTAGTAGAAGCTGTAAAGAAGGCAGGCTTAGAGGTACTGGAAGTAAACCATCAGGGTGAATGGGTATCTGTAACTGCAAGAAAGAATTAGAGGATCATATATGCAGCATTTTTTTGTATCACCACAGCAGGTGAAGGAAGAAAAAATCTACGTGGAAGGTTCGGATGTCAATCACATAAAGAATGTACTTCGTATGAAGCTTGGTGAAAAACTGACGGTGAACGATGGAGAAGGATGGCAGTATCTGTGTGAGGTGGAATCGTACGAAGCAGACATGGCGGTACTTCACATTGTAGAAAAAAGCAAAGCAGAGACAGAACTGGCATCCAGAATCTATCTGTTTCAGGGGCTGCCGAAACAGGATAAGATGGAACTGATCGTGCAAAAAGCAGTAGAACTTGGGGCATATCAGGTAATTCCGGTGTCTACAAAGCGGGCAGTCGTAAAACTGGACGCTAAGAAAGCTGGAAAAAAAGTAGAACGCTGGCAGCAGATCGCAGTCAGCGCAGCAAAACAGGCAGGCAGAGGTATCGTGCCAACGGTCGGCGAAGTGTGTACATATGCGCAGGCTCTTAAGATGGCGGAAGAACTGGATGTAGTTCTGATTCCGTATGAACTGGCAGAAGGGATAGAAGAGACGAAAAAGATCATAGCCGGAATTCGGCCGGGGCAGTCTGTCGGTGTATTCATCGGTCCGGAAGGCGGATTCGAGGAAGAAGAGGTAAAGCTTGCTATGGAAGCCGGGGCAAAGCCGGTAACACTTGGAAGAAGAATCTTAAGAACAGAGACGGCAGGACTTACGACACTGTCGCTTCTTATGTTCCATCTGGAAGGGTAGGCACATAATCTAATACTAAGAATGAAGAGTACAGGAAGTGAAAAAATGAAAGAAGTATATCTGGATAATTCAGCTACCACAATGGCTTACCGAAGTGTCGGTGAGCTGGTACAAAAAGTCATGTGTGAAGACTATGGAAATCCGTCGTCCATGCACAATAAAGGTGTGGAAGCAGAAAAATATATAAAAGAAGCAAAGGAGACATTTGCCAGACTCTGGAAGGTACAGGAAAAGGAAGTATATTTTACTTCCGGAGGCACAGAGAGTGATAATATGGCACTGATCGGTGCGGCAAGAGCCAACAAGCGTGCGGGAAATCAGCTGATCACATCATCAATCGAGCATCCTGCCATTATCAATACCATGCGTTTTCTGGAAGAAGAGGAAGGCTTCCGTGTCACATATCTTCCGGTAGACCGTTATGGAAGAATCAAACTGGATGCGTTAAAAGAAGCACTGTGTGAGGATACCATTCTGGTGTCTGTTATGTATGTAAATAACGAAGTTGGATCTGTTCAGCCGATTCAGGAAGCTGCAAGTATTGTAAAGGCTTATAATAAGAACATTTTATTCCATGTAGATGCGGTTCAGGGATTCGGAAAATATAAGATATATCCTAAAAAATTAAAAGTAGATATGTGTTCCATCAGTGGCCATAAGATTCATGGACCAAAAGGAGTAGGAGCATTATATATCGGTGAGAATGTAAAGATCCGCCCAATCGTATACGGAGGCGGACAGCAGAATGATATGCGTTCCGGAACAGAAAATGTGCCAGGAATTGCAGGACTTTCACTGGCGGCGAAGACAATTTATGATAACCTGGATGAAAAAGTTGAAAAGATGCGTGCGTTAAAGAAGCATTTTATCGAAGGTGTACAGAAGATTGAAAATACAACAATCCACGGGTTATATGATGAGACCTCCGCGCCGCATATCATCAGTGTCGGTATCGCAGGAGTAAGAAGTGAAGTATTGTTACACGCACTGGAAGACAAAGGAATCTATGTATCTTCCGGATCGGCTTGTGCATCCAACCATCCGCAGATCAGCGGGGTGTTAAAGGGAATCGGGGCAAAGCAGGAATTCCTGGATGCGACACTCAGATTCAGTATGTCAGAATTTACTACATTAGAAGAGATTGACTATACGCTGGAGGCACTATATAATATAGTACCGATGCTTAGAAAATATACCAGACATTAGATAAAAGGATAAAGAAAGGAATCAAAAGATGAGATTTCATACATTTTTATTAAAATATGGAGAGATTGGGATTAAGGGAAAGAACCGCCATCTATTTGAAGACGCACTGGTAAGACAGGTGCGCTATGCATTAAAAGATGTAGACGGCCAGTTTGATGTACACAAATCACAGGCCAGAATCTATGTGGACTGTGAAGGGGATTATGATTACGATGAGACTGTAGAACATCTGAAAAAGGTATTCGGTCTTGTTGGAATCTGTCCGGTAGTCCGTATGGAGGACAAAGGATTTGAAGAACTGAAAAAAGACGTTGTTGCATACATGGATGAGATGTATCCGGATAAGAACTTTACATTCAAGGTTGAGTCCAGACGTGCAAAGAAGAGTTATCCGCTGAATTCTATGGAGATCAGCCGTGATCTTGGAGAAGCAATCCTGTATGCGTTTCCGAAAAGTGGAATTAAGGTAGATGTTCATCATCCGGACGTAATGGTCAATGTAGAAGTAAGAAATGAAATCTACGTATATTCACAGATCATTCCAGGAGCAGGTGGAATGCCGGTTGGAACCAATGGTTCTGCAATGCTTCTGTTATCCGGTGGAATTGACAGTCCGGTAGCAGGATACATGGTATCCAAACGAGGAGTAAGTCTTGAGGCAACCTATTTTCATGCACCACCGTATACAAGCGAGCGTGCAAAACAGAAGGTTGTAGACCTTGCGAAAAAAGTTGCAAAATATTCCGGACCGATTAAGCTGCATGTAGTGAACTTTACAGATATCCAACTGTATATTTATGATCAGTGTCCACATGATGAGCTTACAATCATTATGAGAAGATACATGATGCGTATTGCAGAGCATTTTGCAAAAGAAGACGGATGTCTGGGAATGATCACAGGTGAAAGTATCGGACAGGTGGCAAGTCAGACAATGCAGAGTCTTGCAGCAACCAATGATGTATGTACGATGCCGGTATACCGTCCGTTGATTGGATTTGACAAGCAGGAAATTGTCGATGTATCTGAAAAGATTGATACTTATGAGACATCGATCCAGCCGTTCGAAGACTGCTGTACAATATTCGTTGCAAAACATCCGGTGACAAAGCCAAATATCGATGTGATCCGCCGCTCGGAAGAAAATCTGAATGAAAAAATTGATGAGCTGATGAAGCAGGCAATCGAGACAGTAGAGATTATTGAAGTAAAATAATAGCAGGACAGATACAGAAGAACCTGCCGGTGACAGGTTCTTCTGCATACTTCGGTATAAAAAAAGAGGGCTGAACCCTTAACAAGGCCAGCCCTTTTTCTGAGTTGTTAATACAACTATTAATTACTCACAAAGATATGGTTTTAACATTGTGAGAATCTCATCCATGTTTTCATCAGCGTGGATGTTAAGATCGATCGGTTTAGAAAGATCTAAGCTGAAGATTCCCATGATTGATTTTGCATCGATTACATATCTTCCAGATACAAGATCAAAATCATAATCAAATTTTGTAATGTCATTTACAAATGATTTTACTTTGTCGATAGAATTTAAAGAAATCTTTACTGTTTTCATTGGAATACCCTCCTTGATTCATTTCTTGTTCTATAGATATATTAAGAGTCAGACGAAGAAAAGTCAAGAAACAAATTGCCAAAGAATTCAGAAGATTTTCGTTAGAAGTTACAACAAAGTGTTAAAAAGAAAGGAATAGATAGATGAAAAAAGTAGCATTGCATAACCTTGGCTGCAAGGTAAATGCGTATGAGACAGAAGCCATGCAGGAATTGCTGGTAAGACATGGTTATGAGATCGTGCCGTTCCAGGAAGGCGCAGATGTCTACATTATCAATACCTGCACGGTTACGAATATGGCAGACCGCAAGTCCAGACAGATGCTCCACCGTGCAAGAAAGATGAATCCGGACTCTATCATTGTAGCCTGCGGCTGCTATGTACAGGCGAAAAAAGACGATCTTCCGGAAGGAATCGATATTGTGGTAGGTAATAATAAGAAACAGAATATCGTAGAGATTCTTGAAAATTACGAAAGAGAACGAATGCAGACCGGAAGTATACAGGATGGACAGGACACTGCATATCAGGAGATCATTGATATTAACCATGAAAAAGCTTATGAAGATCTCCATCTGAGTACGGCAGCAGAACACACCCGTGCATACATAAAAGTGCAGGATGGATGTAATCAGTTCTGTTCTTATTGCATTATTCCGTTTGCACGAGGAAGAGTCAGAAGCAGAAGCCGTGACAGTGTGCTGGATGAAGTGCGCACGCTGGCAGGAAACGGATACAAAGAAGTGGTACTGACCGGAATTCATTTGAGTTCTTATGGTGTAGACAGCGGGGATGATTTATTGTCACTGATCCTTGCAATCCATGAAGTAGACGGAATCGAAAGAATCCGTCTGGGATCGCTGGAGCCTAGAATTATCACAGAAGAATTTGCAAAGACAATCGCATCGCTTCCAAAGATGTGTCCGCATTTTCATCTGTCCCTGCAGAGCGGATGTAATGCAACCCTGAAGAGAATGAACCGCAGATATACAGCGGAAGAATATTATGAAAAATGTATGCTGCTTCGTAAATATTTTCATAACCCGGCGCTTACTACGGACGTGATTGTTGGATTCCCGGGAGAGACAGAAGAAGAATTTGAAGAATCCAGGGCGTTTGTAGACAAAATTGATTTTTATGAAACACATATTTTTAAATATTCCAGACGTGAAGGAACAAAAGCGGCCGCGATGGATAACCAGGTTCCGGATCCGGTCAAAACAGAGAGAAGTGCAGTCCTTTTAGAACTGAACCGCAAGAAACAGGCTGCATATGAAGAGCAGCTTATTGGAACCACACAGGAAGTTCTGATCGAGGAAAAAATCATAAGAGACGGGGAAGAATTCCAGGTTGGACATACAAAAGAATATGTGAAAATTGGTGTAAAAAATCCGGATAATCTTACGAATCAGCTTGTAAATGTAGAAATTAAAAGCCATTTACAAATATTGCATTGAAATTTAAGATTTAATCATGTAGAATAAAAATGAAATATTTTTGGAGGACGTGAATAATATGAAGGATATGACAAATACCCAGTTTTTTCAGGTAGAAAGCGGGCCACAGATTAAAGCAAGAGACATTCTTGAGATTGTATATAAAGCATTAAGCGAAAAAGGTTATAATCCGGTCAACCAGATTGTTGGATATATTATGTCCGGAGATCCTACTTATATTACAAGCCATAATGGTGCAAGAAGCCTGATCATGAAGATGGAAAGAGATGAACTGGTAGAAGAGATGCTTAAAACGTATATTGAGCATAATGGATGGGAATCATAATTATGAGAATCATGGGACTCGATTATGGATCAAAGACGGTAGGAGTCGCAGTCAGTGATCCGTTGGGAATCACTGCACAGGCGGTAGAGACAATATGCAGAAAGGACGAGAACAAACTCCGGAAAACATGTGCACGTATTGAGGCACTGATTGCGGAGTATGAAGTGACAAAAATTGTTCTTGGCCTTCCGAAGCATATGAATAATGATATCGGAGATCGTGCGGAGAAATCAATTGCATTTGGAGAGATGTTAAAACGACGGACCGGCCTTGAGGTCGTGATGTGGGACGAGCGTCTGACTACAATAGAAGCGGAACGGACTTTAATTGAGAATAAAGTAAGGCGAGAAGAACGCAAGAAGTATATCGATAAGATTGCGGCTGTTTTTATACTGCAGGGGTATCTGGACTCGATTTCAAATTCGCCGGGGATAACAGAGGTGGAATAGATGGAAAAGATTAAATTCATGTCCGAAGAGATGGATGAAGAAGTAGATTTTTATGTACTTGAACAGACGAAAGTAAATGGTGTGTCTTATATTCTGGTTACAGATTCGGAAGAAGATGATGCAGAGTGTCTGATTTTAAAGGATACATCAGGAGAAAGTCAGACAGAAAGTGTTTATGAAATTGTTGAAGATGATGTAGAACTTTCTGTAATTTTAAAAGTATTTGAAGAACTGCTTGAAGATGTAGATATTGAAAGGTAGTTTTAGAATGTCTATCAGTAAAGAGAAATTTAAAGAAATGCTGAGAGAAAAGGGATTGAAGGTTACGAACCAGCGTATATTAGTACTGGAGGTCCTTGCAGATCATCGCGATAAGCATTTGACTGCAGAAGATATTTATGAATTAGTAAAAGAAGATTATCCGGAAATTGGACTGGCAACAATTTATCGGACAGTGCAGCTGTTACTGGAAATGCAATTGGTGGACCGTATCAGTCTTGATGATGGATGTGCACGTTATGAGATTGGAGAATTTTTCGATGGAGAAGAAAGACATCATCATCATCATTTGATATGCAGGACGTGTGGAAAGATTATCCCTTTTAAGGATGATTTGCTGGAGGATTTGGAGAATAAGATCGAAGAGACAACGGGGTTTCACGTGTTGGACCATGAATTAAAGTTCTATGGACAGTGCAAAGAATGCCAAAAAAGAGGCAGAAAAATAGTACGGTAAGTGTTATTGTGCAAACAGTAACCGGCAAGCACGTGGAGGTGTAATTTTGAAAAGAGAAAACAATGGAAAAATGCGTATCATTCCACTCGGAGGTCTGGAAAAGATCGGAATGAACATCACAGCTTTTGAGTATGAAGACAGTATTATTGTTGTTGACTGTGGATTGTCTTTCCCGGAGGAAGATATGCTTGGAATCGATCTTGTTATTCCGGATGTCACTTATCTGAAAGATAATATCCAGAAAGTAAAAGGATTCATTATTACTCACGGACATGAAGACCACATCGGGGCACTTCCTTATGTTCTGAGGGAATTGAACCTTCCTATCTATGCGACAAAGCTTACGATGGGAATCATCGAAAAGAAACTGACGGAGCATAACTTACTCCGCAGTACTAGAAGAAAAGTGGTAAGACACGGTCAGTCTATTAATCTAGGACAGTTCCGTATCGAATTTATTAAGACAAACCATAGTATCCAGGATGCAGCAGCACTGGCAATCTATTCACCAGCTGGTATTGTAGTGCATACGGGAGACTTTAAAGTAGATTATACACCGGTATATGGAGATGCGATTGATCTGCAGAGATTTGCAGAGATTGGTAAAAAAGGCGTTCTGGCGCTTATGTCAGACAGTACCAATGCAGAAAGACCGGGATTTACGCAGTCGGAACGCACGGTAGGTATCACATTTGATCACATATTTGCAGAACATAAAGATACCAGAATTATCATCGCTACATTTGCATCAAATGTGGACCGTGTACAGCAGATTATTAATACTGCATGCAAATATGACCGTAAGGTTGTGGTAGAAGGCCGCAGTATGGTAAATATTATCCAGGTGGCACAGGAACTGGGATATTTGAACGTACCAGATAAGACACTGATCGAGATTGATCAGCTTAAGAATTATCCGCCGGAGAAGACTGTCCTGATCACAACAGGAAGTCAGGGAGAGTCTATGGCAGCACTGTCACGTATGGCGGCGGATGTGCACAAAAAAGTAACAATCATGCCAGGTGATACGATTATCTTCAGCTCGAATCCAATTCCGGGTAATGAAAAATCTGTATCAAAAGTAATCAATGAACTGACAGCAAAAGGTGCGAATGTAATCTTCCAGGATGCACATGTATCCGGTCATGCATGTCAGGAAGAACTGAAACTGATCTATTCACTGGTAAAACCGAAATATGCAATTCCGGTGCATGGTGAATATCGTCATCTGAAGGCCAATGCGGGAATTGCCAAGATGCTTGGCATTCCAAAAGAGAATATCTTCATCTTGAAATCTGGTAACGTACTGGAACTCAGCGACAAAGAGGCGAAGGTAGTAGATAATGTGCATACAGGAGAAATCCTTGTAGATGGTCTTGGAGTAGGGGACGTAGGAAATATCGTACTTCGCGACAGACAGCATCTGGCAGAAGATGGTATTATGATCGTAGTACTGACACTGGAAAAAGGAAGCAATCAGCTCCTTGCAGGTCCGGATATTGTATCCCGTGGATTTGTTTATGTCAGAGAATCTGAGAGTCTGATGGAAGAAGCAAGAAAAGTACTGACAGAAGCAGTGGAAGATTGCCTGACACATCAGCGTAATGCTGACTGGAGTAAAATTAAGCTTGTAATCCGTGATACGATGAACGACTTCATTTGGAAACGTACAAAGAGAAGACCAATGATACTTCCGATTATCATGGATGTATAAAGATAGCATAAGGGAAACTGTTACAATGCAGTTCCGCAAAAAAGAGAAGCTGTTGTAAAAAGCTTCGGAGAGAGAATGATGAGCCGCACATTGTACAAAAAGCGACTTCGAACGTAATGAGCGGAGCCGGGGATGTACAATATGTGGCTCCTTTTTATTGCCATGCATTCGTAAGGAGCTGCCAGTGGCAGATCCCGCAGATGCCAAAGCATGCAAGAGAAGTTGCCGGGCAAAAGGTTTTCTATAAGACAGCTAAGCATGAGGAGATATATAGTATGATTGTAGATGAACGTATGGTCACATACATCCGGTCTCTGGAAAGACCGGAGAATCCTGTGATCGAAGAGATTGAACAGGAAGCACTGGACAGTTATGTGCCGATCATCCGGAAGGAGACGCAGAGCTTTCTGAAAGTTATGATGCTGATGAACAGACCGGCCAGAGTGCTGGAGGTTGGAACAGCAGTCGGATTTTCCGCTATTTTAATGAGTGAATACCTGCCGGAAGACAGTCATATCACAACCATTGAAAATTATGAAAAGAGAATTCCAATCGCAAGAAATAATTTCAAACGTGCAGGAAAAGAAGAAAAGATAACGCTGATAGAAGGTGATGCACTGGAAGTTATGAAAACTCTGGAAGGTCCGTATGATTTTATATTTATGGATGCTGCAAAAGGGCAGTATATTCATTATATGCCAGAAGCAGTAAGACTGCTTTCCGAAGGCGGAATACTGATGTCTGATAATGTACTGCAAGATGGAGATATCATAGAATCCAGATTTGCAGTAGAAAGAAGAAACAGGACCATTCATAGCCGGATGCGGGAATATTTATATGAATTAAAACATAGTGATGTGCTGGAGACATCCATCATTCCACTTGGAGATGGTGTGGCACTTAGTATAAAGAAGAAAAAAGAAGTATAAAGTAGTATAAAGAACAAACAACGCAATCAAAAAAATAAACACATAGAAAAGGAGAACAGGTGATGAGAAACAGACATCCAGAATTATTAATACCAGCGAGCAGTCTGGAAGTGTTAAAGACGGCCGTTATGTTTGGTGCGGATGCAGTATATATCGGAGGAGAGGCATTTGGACTGAGAGCCAAGGCGAAGAACTTCTCAATGGAGGATATGAAAGAAGGTGTGCGTTTCGCACATGAGCATGGGGCGAGAGTACATGTAACCGTCAATATTCTTGCACATAATGACGATCTTCAAGGTGCAGCAGAGTATTTAAAAGAATTAAAAGAAATTGCCCCGGATGCGTTGATCATCGCAGATCCGGCAATTTTCATGCTTGCCAAAGAAATCTGTCCGGAGATAGAAAGACATGTCAGTACACAGGCTAATAATACCAACTATGGTACGTTTAATTTCTGGTGGAATCTGGGCGCGAAAAGGGTAGTAACAGCCAGAGAACTTTCTTTAAAAGAGATCAAAGAAATCCGTGCACACATTCCGGAGGATATGGAGATTGAAAGTTTCATACATGGAGCAATGTGCATTTCTTATTCCGGAAGATGTCTTCTGAGTAATTTCTTTACCGCAAGAGATGCTAACCAGGGTGCCTGTACACATCCGTGCCGCTGGAAATATTCTGTAGTAGAAGAGACGAGACCGGGTGAGTACATGCCGGTATATGAAAATGAAAGAGGAACTTATATTTTTAACTCAAAGGATCTCTGTATGATCGAGCATATTCCGGAGATGATCGATGCGGGAATTGACAGTTTCAAGATTGAAGGCCGTATGAAAACAGCACTTTACGTAGCAACAGTAGCGAGAACGTACAGAAAAGCAATTGATGATTATCTGGAAGATCCGAAAAAATATGAGGCAAATATGCCATGGTACAAAGACCAGATTTCGAACTGTACCTATCGTCAGTTTACAACGGGATTCTACTTTGGAAAACCAAGCGAAGAAAGCCAGATTTATGACAGTAATACGTATATTAAAGAGTACACCTACCTTGGAATCATCGGAGAAATCAAAGACGGGATGTACCGTATTGAACAGAGAAATAAATTCTCTGTAGGAGAAGCCATCGAGATTATGAAACCAGATGGCAGAAATGTAGAAGTAAAAGTAGAAAAGATTGTAGATGAAGATGGAAACGAACAAGAAAGTGCACCACATCCAAAACAGGTGCTCTATGTAGCACTTGACGGTGAAGCTGATGTTTATGATATCTTAAGAAGATCAGAAGCTGAACACGAAAATAATTAATACAATCAGTAGAATCAGATAAAACAGCGGTGTTTCCGTTGCCTTATATCACAGAATCTGTTGCTTGCAGGAATTGCAATCAGCATTCCTGATATGCACATAGAAGAGTGCAAATGACAGGTTTTGAGGATGCCCAGGCACAGAAGCACCGCTGTTTGCATAGAATATAATAAATCTGCCAAGAGGTACGTTGCTTTGAAATCATTTCCACAACCCCTCACAGCTGCAGAGGAAAGATATTACATGCAAAAATATACAGAGGGTGATCTGGAGGCAAAACATATTCTTGTGGAGAGAAATCTGCGGCTTGTAGCACATATTGTAAAAAAGTACCAGCCACCACCGGAAGAAGTGGAAGATCTTCTGTCTATAGGAACAATTGGACTTATGAAAGCGGTTGTCACATTTGATCCGGATAAAAGTGTAAGACTTGGAACATATGCGGCAAGATGCATTGAAAATGAAGTGTTAATGCATCTTAGGGGAAAGAAAAAAACTTCAAAAGAAGTATCGCTATATGATCCCATAGGAACGGACAGGGAAGGAAATGAGATTCAGCTTTTTGATGTGATCGAGATGAAAGAAGAGGATGTGCAGCGCAAACTGGAACAAAAAGAAGATGTAAGAAAACTTTATCAGAAAGTGGAATCAGAGCTGTCGGCAAGAGAACGGATAGTGCTTAAGATGCGGTATGGTCTGTATAATGAAGAGGAATATACGCAAAAAGAAATTGCTGCAAAACTTGGAATATCAAGATCATATGTATCAAGAATTGAAAAAAGCGCAATTGAAAAGCTGAGGCTCTTTTTTGATACGTAAGTATGAAAAAAGCTTTCAGCTGCCGGAGTATTTGTAAAAAACTGTGTAATTTTGTAGTTTTTCCGTGTATCTGTAAAGAAAGTCTTTAAGAAATCTTTAGATTTATATATCTGTTTTTTTAAGAATCGGTTACTATACTTAACACCATAAAGAAGAGACCCAGCAGATGAGAAGGGAAAGGGTGGAAGTTATGAAAGTACTGGTGTTAAGTGGAAGATTCGGAATGGGCCATGAGATGGCAGCCAATGCAATCTGTGAAGAATTTAAAAAGATAGATGAAAATACCAAAATTGTAAAAAAAGATCTGCTTGAAGAACTGTATCCGCATTTGAGTAAACTGATTTTTGGCGGATTTAGAATGATGGTAGAACATTGTCATGGAATTTATAATTTCATATATAAGATGTCAGGTAAAATGAAAGTAGAAGTACGGCCAAGAGGGGAAGCAATTTATAAAAAGCTAAGAGCATTACTGGAAACAGAAGAACCAGACGTAATCGTCTGTACACATCCAATGTGCGTAAAAGCGATTGCTTCTTATAAAGGAAGAACAGGGCTGAAGACACCACTTGTGACATGTATTACAGATATCAGTATGCATCCGGAGTGGACAGCTTTACAGACAGATATTTATCTTGCACCGACACAGGAAATCAAAGAGCACCTGATTCAAAGCGGAACAAGGTCAGAAAACATTCTGGTAACAGGAATTCCGGTAAGACAGCAGTTCCTGCGTTGCAGATATCAGGAAGATTCATTAAGAAAAAAAGAGAATACGAAAAATGTCTTGATTATGGGTGGCGGTCTGGGACTTATGCCAGATTTAAAAGAGCTTCTTGGAAAATTGCATCATATGCACGGAGTCCGTACAGTCGTAATTACCGGAAAAAATAAGAAAGTATATGATGAATGGGTAGACCGCTATGATGATGTAAAAGTATTGGGATATACGGAAAACATCAGCAAATACATGAGATGGGCGGATCTGGTTATCACGAAGGCTGGTGGAATTACACTGTTTGAGCTGATTCACAGTGAAGTGCCGTTATTTGTCATTCATCCATTCCTGGAACAGGAAATGAATAACGCAGGATATGCAGCAGAAAAAGGATTTGCGAAAGTAGTATGGGGAAAAAGAGAAGCTTATATTCCGGAACTTCAGAAGTTGCTGGAAGATGAAGATGAATTAAAACGAATGAAAGCAAATGTCAAACGTGCCAAAACAGACATGATCGATGTGGATCTGGATAAAGCTGTCGAAATTATGGAAGAAAGGATGACTGCATAATGAAATGGAAGAAATGGACAAAAAGAGCTACGGCAGTAGGAGCAGGAATGGTATGCTATAGTGTGTTTCCGACTTACATATTAAAGTACCGCTGGATCTTAAAAGACAGAAGACAGGCGGAAGATGCAGAGAAAATTCTTTATCTTACATTTGATGATGGACCAGACACGGTGTATACGAACAAACTTCTTGATCTTTTGGATGAACAGAAGGTTCCGGCAACATTTTTCATGGTGGCAGAATCGGCAAAGCAGCATCCGGGAATCGTAGAACGGATGAAAAAGAATGGATATTCAATCGGAATACATTCGCAAAAACATGAAAGTGCCATGCTTCAGCCAATTGGAAAGACCGGAAGAGATCTGAAAAAATCAGTGGAGATCATGGAAAAGCTTGGAGTAGATATAAAAGGTTACCGTCCGCCATGGGGACATTTGAATCTGGCAAGTTTATATTGGATAAAAAAATTACATCTAAATCTGGTATTCTGGGATGTTATGGCGCAGGACTGGTCGGCGGATGAAACACCGGACAGTATCTGCAATAAGATTTTACGAAGAGTATTTCCGGGAGCTGTTATCTGTCTCCATGACGGAAGAGGGGAAAATGGTGCACCGGGAAGAACGATAGAAGCTCTTGAAAAAGCAATCCCGCTTTTAAAAAAGCAGGGATATGTATTTAGAAATGCAGAGGAAAAATATGGAGAAAAAATCATTTAAAAAATATATCATATTATTTCCGGTACTGGCAGCAGTTGTGATCTTTGTTGTATTAAAGGGTACGGATATACAGTCTGTACTGGAAGCTATGAGACAGGCGGATCACAAGTGGCTGCTCGTTGGTATCCTCCTGGCGGCATCGTTCAATGTGGCAGAAGGCGTGAATCTGATGCATGTTTTACAGTCGTTTGGATATAAGATTTCCTTTACACAGGGAATGAAATATGCATATATCGGATATTTTTTCAGTTCAATTACACCATCTGCTACAGGTGGACAGCCGTTGCAGTTGTATGCAATGAATAAAGATGACATTCATGTGGCACATGGAACGTTGGCTATACTGGTAGAAGTTACCAGCTTTCAGCTTGCAACGTTCGTGTTGGAAAATATTGCAGCGGCAGGAGTACTTCTGGGGAAGATTCATCTGAGCAGGATGATGCTGATATTAGGAGCGCTTGGATATGTTATGAATTTTATATTTATAGCAGCACTAATGGTAGTGATCCTGTCAGAAAAACTGAAGGAAAAAATTGTTGGAGGAATACAGTGGCTCTTGCGCCGTCTGCCAATAAAGAATAAAGAAAATGCATGCGGAAAACTGAATGGTGTATTACATGATTTTGAAGATTGCAAAAGTTTTTTGAAGAAGGATCCAGGCCTGGCAGGAAGAGTCATTGTGATTAGCTTCATACAGGTTATCTGCTGGTTCAGTGTTCCGTGGGCGGTGTATCATGCTATGGGAGAGTCTGGAAGTTCATATATTGTGATTTTTTTACATCAGATTATATTATATATGACGACAGCCCTGCTGCCGTTTCCGGGAGCAGAAGGAATCAGTGAATTCTCCTTTGTAAAATTATTCGCTAAAATATTTGAAACGACCCCGGTTGCGGCTGTTGTACTTGTGAACCGTGGCATCAGTTTTTATTTTCTTTTAGTTCTGAGCGGGATACTGGGTGTGTTACTGGGACGCGGGAAAAAACATTCTGGAAAAGCAATGGAAATGTATTCTGAAAAATGTTGACACCGAAGAAAGAATAGGATAAGATAAATTCAAATTTACGAAGACTGAATTATCATAGATTCTGTTCTGTCTTCGGTTTTTCTTTTGACCGGATCGGTCATTGTATCAAGTTTCATTTTTTATAGTGATGTATCATGTAAGGTGCAGGCAATTTATGCATCAGACATTGATATGGAAAGGAGTGTACAGATGGCATTTTGTACTGTATTATCTTTAGCAATCCGGGGACTGGATGTGGAGAAAATCCGGGTAGAGGCGGATGTAAGCAACGGACTTCCCATGTTTCATATGGTGGGATATCTGTCAGCCGAAGTAAAAGAGGCATCCGAACGGGTCCGGACCGCCATTAGAAATTCAGGTGTAAAACTGCCTGCAAAAAAAATAGTCGTGAATCTGGCGCCGGCGACTGTAAGAAAAAAGGGCGCATCATTTGATCTTCCAATTGCACTGTCTGTCCTGGCAGCGCTGGAATATATCCCAAAAGAAAGCTTAAAAGATGTAATCGTATTAGGAGAACTGAGTCTGGATGGAAAGATACATGGAATATCCGGAGTCCTTCCTATGATAATGGAAGCGGAAAGGAGTGGATACCGGCAGTGTATCTTACCAGCGGAGAATGTAAAAGAAGGGGCGTTGGTAAAAGGAATGCAAATCCTGCCAGCAAAAAGCCTGGAAGAAATCTGTATGTGTCTGAATGGAAAGACAGAGATTCCTGTTTGGAATAATATGACAGAAATAGTGGAGGAAAAAGACGAAGAGCAGTATGATTTTTCAGAAATCCATGGTCAGAAAGCAGTGAAGAGGGCAGCAGAGATAGCGGTGGCAGGTGGCCACAATCTTCTTATGGTAGGACCGCCTGGGGCAGGAAAGTCGATGATTGCCCGGCGTATAGCAACAATCTTACCGGAACTTTCAAGAGAGGAAAGTCTGGAGATTACCAAAATATACAGTATATTGGGAAATGTTGACCCGGATCATCCGCTGATCACGCGGCGGCCATTTCGAAGTGTACATCATACTGTGACGAAGACAGCTCTGCTTGGTGGTGGAATCACACCAAGACCCGGGGAAATCAGCATGGCGCACAAAGGAGTCTTGTTTCTGGATGAGCTTGCAGAGTTTCCAAGATCTGTACTGGAAGTACTGCGCCAGCCATTGGAAGAGCGGAAAGTACATATAGCAAGAAATCACGGAAGTTTTGTGTATCCGGCAGAATTTATGCTGGTTGCTGCAATGAATCCATGTCCATGTGGAAATTATCCGGATATGCAAAAATGCAGCTGTACGCCAAGACAGATCGAACAATATCTGGGAAAAATCAGTCAGCCATTTCTGGACCGGATGGATCTGTGTATTGAAACACCAAGAGTACAGTACCAGGAACTGGAAGCAACAAAAAAAGAAGAAACTTCGGAAGTGGTAAGAAAACGTGTGTCAATTGCAAGAGACATACAAAAAGAACGGTATAAGACGGGAAAAGCGGATACAAATGCAATGCTCGGACCACGGGAGATTGCGACGTATGTAAGACTTGGAAAAGAGGAAAAAGAGTTGATGGAACAAGCGTTTGAAAGGCTTGGACTGACAGCAAGAACCTATCATAAGATACTGCGGGTGGCAAGAACGATTGCTGATTTAGAACAAAGTACTGAAGTGAAGAGTATACATCTGAAAGAGGCAATCGGATATAGATCGCTGGATAAAAAATACTGGGGAAGATAAAGGGGGAAGAATATGATATACGAATACTGGCTGGCCGGGATAAAAGAAATCAGTGACCGGAAAAAGAGGATATTAAGAGAGACATATAGAAGTGGAAAAGCCATATATTATATAGAAGAAACAGCATTACGAGCATCGGAAGATATTAGTGAAAAAGATATAGAAATCCTGCTGAAAGCAAAAAGAAAAAAAGATTTGAAAGACAAATGGAAGAAACTAGACGAAAAACATATATAATTTATACCATATTATGTGCCGGAATATCCAGAAAAACTTAGGAATATCCAGGATCCACCTTATGCATTATATGTGTTAGGAAAACTCCCAGAGAATAATCAGAAAGCTGCAGCAATCGTGGGTGCAAGAAGATGTACACCATATGGTGAACAGATGGCTCTCGAATATGGAAATATACTGGCAAGGGCAGGAATTCCGGTTATAAGTGGCATGGCCAGAGGAATTGACGGAGCAGGACAGAGAGGAGCGTTAAATGGAGGTGGTGAAACATATGCAGTACTTGGCTGCGGGGTAGATATTTGTTATCCAAGGGAAAATATAGGATTGTATATGGATATCCAGAAAAACGGAGGTATCATATCGGAATTTCCGCCGGGGACGGAACCGCTGTCGTGGAATTTTCCAAGAAGAAACAGGATTATCAGTGGGTTGTCTGACTGGATTCTGGTGATGGAAGCAAAAGAAAAAAGTGGTTCGCTGATTACAGCAGACATGGGACTGGAGCAAGGAAAGGATGTATATGCCCTTCCCGGACCGGTGACAAGTGTCCTAAGTCAGGGGTGCCACAGACTGATCAGGCAAGGTGCAGGCATTTTACTGACACCGGAAGAATTGATAGAAGAATGGAATATAAAGGTGGTCAGGTACGGGCAAAAATCTGACAAAAATGAAAAAATGCTTGAAAGTCCCGAAGTTATGGTGTATAGTTGTCTCGATTTGTTCCCAAAGGGGATAGAACAACTACTGAATGAAACGAACCTTTCCAGTCAGGAGCTTATGGAAAGATTGATTACATTAGAGTTGAAAGGATACGCCAAAGAAGTATCCAGAAATTATTATATAAAAGCACGGTGATAAAGGACCGTCAGCAATAACATGGAGGAAATATATGGCACGTTATCTGGTAATCGTGGAGTCGCCTGCAAAGGTGAAGACCATTAAAAAGTTCTTAGGAAGTAATTATGTAGTGACTGCATCAAATGGTCACGTAAGAGATATGCCCAAAAGCCAGATGGGAATAGATATTGAAAATGATTACGAACCAAAATACATTACAATTCGTGGAAAAGGAGAAATTCTTGCAAAACTCCGTAAGGAAGTAAAAAAGGCAGATAAGATCTATCTTGCAACTGACCCGGACCGCGAAGGAGAAGCAATATCCTGGCACCTTAGTAAAGCTTTAAAGTTAGAGGATAAGAAAGTTTATCGAATCAGTTTTAATGAGATTACCAAGAATGCAGTAAAAGCATCACTGAAAAATCCAAGAGAGATTGATATGGACCTGGTAGACGCACAGCAGGCACGAAGAGTGTTAGACCGAATTGTAGGTTATAAGATCAGTCCGCTTTTGTGGGCGAAGGTCAAGAGAGGTCTGAGTGCGGGACGTGTACAGTCGGTAGCGCTCCGCATTATTGCAGATCGTGAAGAAGAGATTAATGCATTTATACCGGAAGAATACTGGTCATTAGATGCCAATCTGAAAGTAAAAGGCGAGAAGAAACTTCTGACGGCAAAATTCTACGGAACAGAAAAAGAAAAAATGACAATATCGTCAAAAGAAGAGCTGGATGCAATCCTGAAAGAAGTAGAAGATGCAGATTATTCAATTGCAGATATTAAAAAAGGAGTACGTACAAAGAAGGCACCGGTACCATTTACCACCAGTACGATGCAGCAGGAAGCATCAAAGGCATTGAACTTTGCAACTGCAAAGACAATGCGTATTGCGCAGCAGTTATATGAAGGCGTAGATATCAAAGGTAGTGGTACGATTGGTCTGATCACGTATCTTCGTACAGACTCTACACGTATATCAGAAGAAGCGGATGCAGCAGTCAGAGAGTATATCCGGGAAGGATTTGGCGAAGAATATGTAGCTGACGGAGAAGCGAAGAAAGATTCGGATAAAAAGATTATTCAGGATGCACATGAGGCAATCCGTCCGACAGATGTAACCAGAACACCGGCAGCAGTAAAAGAGTTCTTAAGCAGAGATCAGTTCCGTCTGTACCAGCTGGTTTGGAAACGTTTTGTGGCAAGCAGGATGCAGCCGGCAAGATATGAGACCACATCAGTAAAGATTGCAGCAGGGCAGTACCGTTTTACAGTTGCAGCTTCTAAGGTGGCTTTTGAGGGATTCCGAAGTGTATATACAGAGGCAGGCGAAGCAAAAGAGGCGAATAACGTCTTATTAAAAGGACTGGATATGGATTCGGTACTGACCAAAGAAAGTCTGGAGACAAAGCAGCACTTTACACAGCCACCGGCACACTATACAGAAGCAACACTTGTAAAGACACTGGAAGAGCTGGGAATTGGACGACCAAGTACGTATGCACCAACGATCTCAACGATCATAGCCAGACGTTATGTCGCAAAAGAGAATAAGAATCTTTACATTACAGAGATTGGTGAAGTGGTGAATCATATCATGAAACAGTCCTTCCCAAGTATCGTAGATGTAAACTTTACGGCTAATATGGAAAGCCTGCTGGATGGAGTTGCAGAAGGAAAAGTAAGATGGAAGACGATCATAGAGAACTTCTATCCGGATCTGGAAGCGGCAGTAGAAAAGGCAGAAAATGAACTGGAACAGGTAAAAATCGAAGACGAAGTTACAGATGTTATCTGCGAACAGTGCGGACGCAACATGGTTGTAAAATATGGTCCTCATGGAAAATTCCTGGCATGTCCTGGATTCCCGGATTGTAGGAATACCAAACCATATCTGGAAAAAATCGGCGTGCCATGTCCGGTTTGCGGAAAAGATATCGTGATCCGTAAGACCAAGAAGGGCAGAAGATACTATGGATGTGAAGATAATCCAGAATGTGAATTTATGTCATGGCAGAAACCGTCAACGAAGAAGTGCCCTCGTTGTGGCAAATATATGTTGGAAAAAGGCAATAAGCTTGTCTGCAGTGATGAGCAGTGCGGATATGTAGAAAATAAAGAAAATACTGATGATAATTAGTGAAATTCGTTGAATATTTCAGAATTGTATGATAATATACATTCATAGGATGGAGGAATGTAAATGGGCGTACAATTGTTGGATAAAACCAGAAAAATCAACAAATTACTGCACAACAACAGTTCGAGCAAAGTTGTATTCAATGATATCTGTGAAGTCCTGACTGAGATATTGGATTCGAACGTATTGGTAATCAGTAAAAAAGGAAAAGTGCTTGGCGGAAGCAAATGTGAAGGTGTGCCTTACATTACAGAATTGATCGAGAGAGAGATTGGAAAGCATGTAGATGACATGCTCAATGAAAGACTGTTAAGCATTTTATCCACAAAAGAAAATGTAAATCTTCAGACACTGGGATTTTCGGAAGATGCTGTCAAAGGTTATCAGGCGATTATTACGCCAATTGACATCGCCGGAGAAAGACTTGGAACACTGTTTATTTATAAAAAAGATAAAGTGTACGAGATTGATGATATTATTCTCAGTGAATACGGAACGACAGTTGTCGGACTTGAGATGTTGAGATCTGTCAATGAAGAAAGTGCAGAAGAAACAAGAAAAGAGCATATTGTACAATCGGCGATCAGTACGTTGTCTTATTCAGAACTAGAGGCGATTATCCACATTTTTGATGAATTGGATGGCGCAGAGGGCATTCTTGTTGCAAGCAAGATCGCAGACAGAGTAGGAATTACACGATCTGTAATTGTAAATGCATTGAGAAAATTTGAGAGTGCGGGTGTAATTGAGTCCCGGTCTTCGGGCATGAAGGGTACGTATATCAAAGTAATTAATGATTATGTATTCACAGAACTCGACCGGATTAAAGCAGAACGTACAAAATAGTGAGAAGTAAAAAGGGTATCGGGTAACTGATACCCTTTTCATACTTAGTGCGTCCGGTAAAGCCGGGCTGCACTTGCCGGTGCAAAGCCGGTCGTGCTAATCGACAGATTTATGGATACTTTGAAGGAGGACAGATATAGAATGTATGAAGGATGTGCAGCCCAACTGCGGATGGAAAGAGGGGTTTTGCAAGAGACATTTTTGGATGAAACGGTATATCAGTGTAAGGTGATTGCATATGATGAAGAGGGGGAAACACTTTACCTTGCGGCAGAAGATGCCAATCTTACATCATTTTCACTGGATGGCATCTATGAATGTGGAATTGATGATGAAAAAGAATCCCTGATCTGTAAAGGTCTGGTAAAAGAACGGTACTGGAATAAGGCCGGGAAAGTGATTCGTTTTAAAATACAAAATGGATTTTATAAAAAAGTTCTAAACTAAATAGAAAGTGTGTTGACAAACCAAAAAGAGAGTGCTATTTTATATCTAGAATCTTTCAGCACTCTCTTTTATTGAGTGCTAATAATACAGAAAATGATTTTAAGGAGGAATAGATATGAAGTTAGTACCATTAGGTGACAGAGTTGTATTGAAACAGTGTGTAGCAGAGGAGACTACAAAGTCAGGAATTGTACTTCCGGGACAGTCTAAAGAAAAACCACAGCAGGCAGAAGTAATTGCTGTAGGACCAGGCGGAGTAGTAGACGGAAAAGAAGTTAAGATGCATGTTTCAGTAGGGCAGCAGGTAATCTACTCCAAGTATGCAGGAACAAATGTTGAGATTGATGAGCAGGAATACATCATTGTAAAACAGGATGATATATTAGCAATCTGCGAATAATTTGACAGCGAAAAATATATATTTCAGGAGGTAAAGACCCATGGCAAAAGAAATTAAATATGGAGCAGAAGCAAGAAGAGCTTTGGAAGCTGGTGTAAATAAACTGGCTGATACAGTAAGAGTAACAATTGGACCAAAAGGACGTAACGTAGTTCTGGACAAATCTTTTGGTGCACCGCTTATCACAAATGATGGTGTAACAATCGCAAAAGAGATCGAACTGGAAGACAGATTTGAAAACATGGGAGCACAGCTTATCAAAGAAGTTGCTTCTAAGACAAATGATGTAGCAGGTGACGGTACTACAACAGCTACAGTACTTGCGCAGGCAATGGTTCATGAAGGAATGAAGAACCTGGAAGCAGGAGCAAACCCGATCATTCTCCGTAAAGGAATGAAGAAAGCAACAGATGTGGCAGTTGAAGCAATTGCAAAGATGTCAAGCAAAGTAAAAGATAAAGACCAGATTGCCAAGGTAGCAGCAATCTCAGCCGGAGATGCAGAAGTTGGACAGATGGTAGCAGATGCTATGGAAAAAGTATCTAACGATGGTGTAATCACAATTGAAGAGTCTAAGACAATGAAGACAGAACTGGATCTCGTAGAAGGTATGCAGTTTGACCGTGGTTATGTATCTGCATATATGGCAACAGATATGGATAAGATGGAAGCAAATCTGGATGATCCATACATTTTGATCACAGATAAAAAGATTTCTAATATCCAGGAGATTCTTCCACTCCTTGAGCAGGTTGTTCAGGCAGGTGCAAGACTTCTTATCATCGCAGAAGATATTGAAGGAGAAGCACTTACAACATTAATCGTTAACAAACTGCGTGGAACATTCAATGTTGTAGCGGTTAAAGCACCAGGATATGGTGACAGAAGAAAAGAAATGTTAAAAGATATCGCAACACTGACAGGCGGACAGGTGATCTCTGAAGAGCTTGGTATGGAACTGAAAGATACAACAATGGATCAGCTTGGACGTGCAAAATCTGTAAAAGTGCAGAAAGAAAATACGGTTATCGTTGACGGTATGGGCGATAAGAATGCAATCGCAGACCGTGTTGCTCAGATTAAAGGACAGATTGAAGAAACTACATCTGATTTTGATAGAGAAAAACTTCAGGAAAGACTTGCAAAACTTGCAGGTGGAGTAGCTGTAATCCGTGTTGGTGCAGCAACAGAGACAGAAATGAAAGAAGCAAAACTTCGTATGGAAGATGCTTTGAATGCAACAAGAGCAGCAGTAGAAGAAGGAATTATCTCTGGTGGTGGATCTGCATATATTCATGCATCCAAGGCCGTTGCAGAAGCAATTGAAGAACTTGAAGGTGATGAAAAGACTGGTGCAAAAGTAGTATTAAAAGCACTGGAAGCTCCATTGTTCCATATTTCTGCTAACGCAGGACTGGAAGGCGCTGTAATCATCAACAAAGTAAGAGAATCAAAAGTTGGAACAGGATTTGATGCCCTGACAGAGCAGTATGTAGACATGGTAGAAAACGGAATTCTGGATCCGGCTAAGGTTACAAGAAGTGCGCTGCAGAATGCAACATCTGTAGCTTCTACACTTCTTACAACGGAGTCTGTAGTAGCAGATATCAAGGAAGATACACCAGCTATGCCAGCAGGAAATCCAGGCATGGGTATGATGTAATTCAGAATATAAAATTTTTGAGAACTCCTCGTCAGAGGAGTTTTCTTTTTACCTCTATGTGTGCTACAATAGATATAGTGTACAGCAAAGTTGGAGGAAGAAAAGAATGGATGATTTTTACACAGAACAGCTGATAAAAAAGCAGACAGACACAAAAGATACACTTAAGAAAGGTGGACTGATTGCAGTAACTGTCTTGTCGGTATTTTTAGCATTTATTACACCGGTTGGTATTATCATGCCGATCATTTTGATCATAGTGGATGTGCTGGTAATTCAAAGTCTTAATGTAGAGTATGAATATGTGTTTGTGAATGGGGATCTGGATATTGATAAGATCATGAATAAATCCAGAAGAAAAAGAATATTTTCCGTAGATGCAGATCAGATGGAACTTCTTGCGCCGGTTGGAGCCGTTGAACTGATGCAGTATAAAAAAGTAAAAACATATGACTACACTTCGGGAACAGGTAATGCACAGGTGTATGGACTGATCACATCAGACAAAGGAGAAGTGAAGCAGATTCTCTTTGAGCCAAATGAAACAATCGTTGAAGGATTCTTTGTAAAGGCACCTAGAAAAGTAATCAGAAAATAGAAAGAAAATTGTATTAAAATAAAAACATATCAAAAGCGGTTGACAAAAGTATACAACATTCGCTAAGATAGCTGTTAAATATGAATAATGCAAAAGAAAGAGAGGATGAAATCATGGGAAAGATAATTGGAGAAGGTATTACATTTGATGATGTACTTTTAGTTCCATCATATTCAGAGGTAATTCCGAACCAGGTGGATTTATCTACTTACCTGACTAAGAAAATTAAGTTAAATATTCCGATGATGAGTGCGGGAATGGATACCGTTACAGAACACCGTATGGCAATTGCAATGGCCAGACAGGGAGGAATCGGAATTATCCACAAGAATATGTCAATCGAGCAGCAGGCTGAAGAAGTGGATAAGGTAAAACGTTCTGAAAATGGTGTTATCACAGATCCGTTTTATTTATCACCAGATAATACACTGGAAGATGCTAATAATCTGATGGCAAAATTCAGAATTTCAGGTGTGCCAATTACAGAAGGAAAGAAATTAGTCGGTATTATCACAAACCGTGATTTGAAATTCGAAGAAGATTTTACAAAGAAGATCAGAGAGTCCATGACTTCGGAAGGACTGATTACTGCACCGGAAGGAATTACACTGGAAGATGCAAAAAAAATTCTTGCAAAAGCAAGAAAAGAAAAACTTCCGATCGTAGATAAAGATTTTAATCTGAAAGGTCTTATTACAATCAAAGACATTGAAAAACAGATCAAATATCCATTGTCTGCAAAGGATGCACAGGGAAGACTTCTCTGCGGAGCAGCGATCGGAATCACAGCAAACTGCCTGGAAAGAGCACAAGCTCTGGTAGATGCAAAAGTAGACGTAGTTGTACTTGACTCTGCACATGGTCATTCGGCAAATGTACTTCATACAGTTGATATGATCAAGAACAAATTCCCAGATCTGCAGGTAATCGCAGGTAATGTTGCAACAGGAGCTGCAACAGAAGATTTGATCAAAGCCGGAGTTGACGCAGTTAAAGTTGGTATCGGACCTGGATCAATTTGTACAACCCGTATTATTGCAGGTATCGGTGTTCCACAGATTTCAGCAGTTATGGATTGCTATGAAGCAGCTGATAAATATGGTATTCCGATTATCGCAGATGGAGGAATCAAGTATTCAGGAGATATGACAAAAGCAATTGCAGCCGGAGCAAATGTATGTATGATGGGAAGCATCTTTGCTGGTTGTGATGAAAGCCCGGGAACATTTGAATTATTCCAGGGAAGAAAATATAAAGTATATCGTGGTATGGGATCTATTTCGGCTATGGAAAATGGAAGCAAGGACAGATATTTCCAGACAGATGCTAAGAAGCTGGTACCGGAAGGTGTAGAAGGACGTGTTGCTTATAAAGGAAGTGTTGAAGACACTGTATTCCAGTTAATGGGTGGTCTTCGTTCTGGTATGGGATATTGCGGAGCACCAACAATCGAAGATCTGAAACAGACAGGAAAATTCGTGAAGATTTCTTCGGCATCATTAAAAGAAAGCCATCCTCATGATATTCATATTACAAAAGAAGCACCGAACTATAGTGTGGATGAATAAAGAGATTCAAGGCGTCGTATATTACGGCGTCTTTTTTAAACCCTAAAGTATGCAGGAGAAGTTGCCATTGGCAAGTTCTCGGTGTTTTTTCGTAAAAAATGCACAACCTATATGCGCCATTTTAGAGTGTGCCTTTCGGAAGATTTTTAGGCAGGATTTTACGGGTATATGTTTTTTGAAAAATATAAAAAGTCTGAAAATAAATAGACTCGAAAAATAATTTGAGTGCATAAGATGATATAAAGTGCTATGATATAAAGGAAAGATAATTTTAATATAACCAATAATATATAACAAACGGTTATAAACAAGCAGAAAATATTAAAAAAAATAAACAAAAAGGAGCAGAAAGATGAAAATTGAATTTGGAACAACAAAAAAAGGAGAGAAAGCAAGCTGCTATATATTGAAAAATAAGAATGGCATGGAGGCGGTTGTATCAGATTATGGCGCAGCATTACTCAAACTTCTGGTACCTGACAAAAATGGAAAATTGTGTGATGTAGTACTTGGCTATGAGACATTAGAAGATTACGAAAATGGCGGGGATTCAATCGGAGCAACTGTAGGAAGAGTAGCCAATAGAATTGGAACGGGAGAATTTGAACTGAATGGAACTGTCTATTCTCTGACAAAGAATGATAACGGTAAGAATACACTTCACGGTGGATGCGACTTCTATAATAAAAGAATGTGGAATGCAAAGAACGAAGACGATCAGCAGGTGACATTTACACTGACTAGTCCGGATGGTGATCAGGGATTCCCGGGAGAATTAAAAATAGAAGTAACATATACTGTTACAGATGATAATGAATTAAAAATACATTATCATGCAGTACCGGATAAAGATACGATTGTCAATCTTACAAATCACAGCTATTTCAATCTGTCAGGTCATGCATCCGGAAGTGCACTGGATGAAGAAGTGTGGATTAATGCGGACATGTTCACGGAAGCGGATGAGGAATCCATTCCGACAGGAATTTTCGTTCCTGTTGAAGGAACCCCTATGGACTTTAGAAATGCTAAAACAGTAGAAAAAGAAATTGGCGGGGATTACATAGCACTCAGATATGGAAATGGATACGATCATAACTGGGTATTAAATGGAGAAGGATTCAGAAAAGTAGCAGCCGCTTATTCTGAGAAGACAGGAATTAAAATGGAAGTCTCTACAGATCTTCCGGGAATGCAGTTCTATTCGGGAAACTTTTTGGTAGAAACGAAAGGAAAAGATGGGGCAGTGTACGATAAAGGACATGGAATCTGCTTTGAGACACAATATTTCCCGGATGCAATTCATAAAGATAATTTCAAATCTCCGGTTGTGAGAGCCGGAGAAAGTTATGAGACAACTACAATATATAAGTTTGTATAATAGATGCAAAGAAAAAGAAGAAAACAAAGACATTTAAAACGAAGCTGGTTCATATTGATTATAGTAGCAATAATAACGGGAGGAATTGTTTTGAAAATTCAGTCCGACCGCGCAAAACAATATACAGAAAATAAAAGTGATTATATTGATTCTGTAAGACCAGATATAGATGTAGAACTCCTGACGCCGAATGAATATTCAAGACCTGGAATTGCAACTGATAAGATTACTGGGATTGTGGTTCATTACACTGCAAATCCAGGGGCGGGTGCAAGGAATAACAGGGATTATTTTGAAGGATTAAAAGATAGTCATGTTACAAAAGCAAGCAGTAACTTTGTGGTAGGACTGGAAGGGGAAATCATTCAATGTGTTCCAACGTGGGAAGTGGCATATGCTTCTAATAGCAGGAATACAGATACGGTTTCCATTGAATGCTGTCATCCGGATGAAACGGGGAAGTTTAATGATGCGACATATCATTCGATGGTAGAGCTGTGTGCATGGTTGTGCCTGAAGTTCGATCTAAATGAAGAAGACGTGATCAGACATTATGATGTAACAGGGAAAAATTGTCCAAAGTATTTTGTGGAGCATGAAGATGCCTGGGTTCAGTTTAAAAGTGATGTAGGAAAGAAATTGAAAGAATATCAATAAATCTCCTTACTTTCATCACAGATTAAACACAATTGGGCAGTAAACTACAAGCATAAGATATGAAAGGGGCAATCAGATATGGAAAATCAATATAATTATTATACATCAGAAGATGAAAACACACAGAGTCATTATGGAATGAATGACTGGGATGAAGAACCAGAAAAGAAACCTGGAAAAAAGAAAACAAAAGGCAGTGCAAAGTGGGTAAAGGTTGTATGTACAGGACTTGTATTTGGAGTGGTTGCGAGCGCGGCATTCCAGGCAAGTAATATAGTGGGATCCAAGATAACGGGAACGACAACAACAAAAACGGCTAAGACAACAACAACAGCAAGCAATGCAAAACTTACAACTTCTTCAAGCAGTTCAACAACTACTGGAAATGTGACAGAGATTACAAAAAATGCAATGCCATCCATTGTATCTATTACAAATATGAGTGTGCAGGAAGTACAGAACTTTTTCGGTGGCACACAAAAACAGGAAAGTGAAAGTGCTGGATCCGGAATTATTATTGGTCAGAATGACTCAGAATTGCTGGTCGTAACCAATAATCATGTAGTAGAAGGAAGCAGTACATTAACAGTTACTTTCATTGATGAAGAAAGTGTAGAAGCCAATATCAAAGGAACAGATGCAGATAAAGACCTTGCGGTTGTAGCAGTTCCATTAAGTGAGATTAAAGATTCTACGATGAATGAAATTGCAGTAGCAACACTTGGAGATTCGGATCAGGCACAGGTAGGAGATCAGGTGATTGCAATTGGAAATGCTCTTGGATACGGACAGTCCGTAACATCTGGAATTATTTCGGCAAAAGATCGTACGATGGATAGCTATGATGGAAAATTGCTTCAGACAGATGCGGCAATCAATCCTGGTAACAGTGGTGGAGCACTATTAAATGCAAATGGAGAAGTAATTGGCATCAATTCAGCTAAGATTGCAACAGAAACAGTAGAAGGTATTGGATATGCAATTCCGGTATCCGATGTAAGTGATTTGATCACTAACCTTATGAATCAGAAAACAAAGACAAAAGTAGCAGAGTCCGAAAGAGGTTATATCGGAATAAAAGGTGTCGATGTCACATCGGATAGTGCACAGATGTATAATATGCCAACAGGAGTATATGTATCAGAAGTAATTTCAGGTGGCGGTGCAGATAAGGCTGGCATTACAAAAGGTGCAGTGATAACAGGAATTGAAGGAACAACGGTTGATGGCATGGATGCACTGCAGGAACAGCTTCAATACTATAAATCCGGAGAGACAGTAACGCTGACTGTTCAGACTCAGGGAAAGAATGGAGAATATCAAAAGAATGATGTGAAAGTGACTTTGGGAAAACAGTCAGAATAATTTAGAGAAAAAATTGATATTTGTAAATCTATGTAGTATAATGTCAATGTATGCAGAAGCCGGAAGGCAAAAAAGCACAGTTTGAAATAATACACTATGGGGAGGGACAGATTCATATGAAGTGTCCAATATGCGGTCAGGAATTAAGACCAGGAAAAAAAGATCCAAATTACTTGTTGTGCTATAATTGTAAAAAGAAGTTCAAAATACCACAGAGCGCTCACAAAGTACAGAAAAAAGCGGAGACACCGTTAACGGCAGAGACAGCAGTAATGCCAGAAATACCAGAAACACCGGTAATGCCGGAAACAACAGAAACACCAGAACCTGAAGAGCAGAAGTATTCTAATATACCACCAAAACAGGTACGTGAAAAACGCGAACAGGAAATGCGAGATGCATATGATGAACTCCTTGCTGTAGGAGATGGAAGAAAGAAAAAAGAAAAGCCAGCTCCAAAGCCACAGCCAAAAGAAGAATTAGATGATGAATTTTATGATGACATTGAAGAAGACGATGAAAAGATGTCAAAAGCACCAATCATCATTCTTGCGATTGCAATTATTGTTGTAGCTGGACTGATAGCGTTCATGTTGCTGAGATAAAAAGATTACCGACTCGTTTGTTAGAGAGTGAGTCGGTAGTCTTTTTTGTTGTTATGCATTTGTAATAAGTTACCGGGGATAGGTTTTGCAAATTCTAAAGCATGTAAGAGAAGCTGCCGATGGAAAGTTCACCGTATTAAAGCGGGCAAAAGAAGTTTTTGATGCTAAACTTTTGCATCGTTGTGTGTTGACAAATAATCCCTGAATCAGCAGAGAATCGTTGGAAGTACTAGAAAAGTAAAAAGATGATATGGTAAAACAGATTAAATGTATTAGAATGATTATTTGCGTAAATTATATAAAATGACGTGAAAATTATAAAAATAAGTGCCAAATTATCACAAATATCTAAATTGAAGAAAATATAAAAACAATGTTGACAATTCGTATGCCCTTGTGATATATTAATCTAGCTGTCGCGAGAGACAAGGCCGTGAGGTAACAGAGTCAACGCGGAAGACAGTATTACAGATATATAATAATAGAAGATATGCATGAGCAGGAATGCAAGAGTGTATGTTGAACAAGTTATATATCGGGAAATGATTCGGTATGAATTGTTTTTTGAAAAAAAGGATAAAATAACAGTTGACAAACACAACTGAGTATGATATTCTAAATAAGCTGTCGCTGAGGCAAACGAATGTTTGAAACAAAGATAGCGATGATCGGTTGAAAAGCTGATCGAAAAAAAGTTTAAAAAGTTCTTGACAAACGTCAATGAATATGATAAACTAAATAAGCCGATTTTAAACGGCGAAACAAAAAAGAACCTTGATAATTAAACAATAGACAACAACCCTGAAAATTCTAAAGAGAATTATTCAGAACAGACATTTAGATGTCGAACCTTAAAACAGTAAAGGGGATAAGAAAGCTAGTAGTTTTCT